>DATJBN010000279.1:0-8238 GCA_035515335.1 Syntrophales bacterium
TGCGGAGAGGGATCAACCTGCGAACCGGCGCGAGGACCGGCTCCGTGGCGCGATACAGGAACTGGACTATCTTATTGTACGGATCGGGATTCACCCAGGAGATGATTGCTCTGGCAATGATGATCCACATATAAATGTCAAGTATGATACCGATTATCTTCGCCACGGCGATTATAAAGTTACCCAGAACAAACATACGATCTCCTTCCTATTACCAGGATTTTTCTATCTTGTTATTTTCTCCGAGTATCGGGTAGTGATAGGGCAAAAGTCTGGAGCGCATCGTTGAATGCCTCTGCATTTTCCATCATCACCATGTGACCCGCATTTTCGATCAGCGACAACCGTGCTCCGGGGATGTTTCCTGCTATGAATTGCGAGAGCGCGGGCGGCGTCATCTTGTCATCAGCACCGCAGATAACAAATGTTGGCAATGCTATTTTCTTTACGTCTTCCGCAACATCGAGCCTGTCGCAGGCAAGGAGGTCGTCGTGCAGCACGTCAGGATTCGCCCGTGAAAGGCCTTCAATAACGGTCTGGGACAGGCGTTCTCTGTTTTCCTTGGTGACGGAAAACTTTGCAGCGAGGGCGATGACCGAATCAGGGTTGGTCTTCAGCCCCTTAAGAATCATTTCGTTTACAGGCATCCGTGCCCCGCCGCCTACGGGGACAATGGCAGAGAGCGTCCCGCCATACTTTATGGCAAAGACAAGGCTTATCGCGGCACCAAGGGAATGGC
Organism: Syntrophales bacterium; assembly: GCA_035515335.1. Lineage (GTDB taxonomy): Bacteria > Desulfobacterota > Syntrophia > Syntrophales > UBA2185 > Fen-1135. Next base: position 740 of record DATJBN010000279.1, read on the forward strand.
CGATGAGAACGGGTTTCTTGATGGCAAGAGCCTCTATCGTCTTTCTCACCCACTCTACGTAGTCCGAGACGGTCTCTTCTCCGCGACCTTCCGACTGCCCGTGACCCGGCAGGTCAATTGCAGCAACATTGAATTTGTCCTGCAACCTAGTGTACTGTTCTACCCAGATCCTGTGGTCCCCACCCGACCCGTGAACAAAGAAGAGCGTCTGTTTACTTCCGTCAACACGTTCGTCGGCGACCCAGCACGCCACATTCACGCCGCTAACCTTATGAAAGACTATCATCGTATCCGCTACCCCCGGCAAAGATTCGCATCACTCACCTGAGATGAAACGAGGTATTGTAACACTTTTCAGTGCCTATCATATCTTACTCATATTTTACAAATAAAGATTGATAATATTGCAAAAATTCGTAAACTGGATCAAAGTCATGCAGGTCTCTGAGGAAAAAACACTAGGGGGAAGAAGACATGCTGAAAGGAAAGAAGATTAGCTTTATCGGGGGAGGCAAGATGGGCAGCGCCCTGATCAAGGGCATCCTGTCACGGAAGCTCTTGGCGGCTACCGACGTAGCCGTAGCCGACGTGGTTGCGAAGCAGCTTGAAGTCCTGAAAAAAACATACGGTGTTCGTATCACCGAAGACAATAAGAAGGCTGTGAAAGATGCAGATATCATCATCCTCGCAGTGAAACCCCAGAACATGGCCGATGTGCTCCAGGGAGTGGCGGATGTACTCGATAAAAGCAAACTTGTAATTTCCGTTGCTGCGGGAATTTCGACGCAATACATAGAAGAGTATCTCAAGAAGGGTTGTCGCGTGGTAAGGGTCATGCCCAACACACCCGCACTGATAGGCGAAGGCGCAGCGGCGATCGCGGGGGGCTCGCACGCGACTGCTGACGATATTGCACACGCCACCTACATCTTCGACGCTGTGGGAATAACCGTCTCGCTTAAAGAAGACCTGATGGATGCGGTAACCGGGTTGAGCGGAAGCGGACCTGCATACGGATTCGTCATCATCGACGCCCTTTCCGACGCCGGCGTCAACATGGGTCTCTCGAGGGATATTGCTCTGAAACTCTCAGCACAGACCATTCTCGGAGCGGCAAAACTCTGCCTCAAGGGTGATAAACACCCCATGGAGCTGAGAGATATGGTCACCTCTCCGGGAGGAACAACTATAGCAGGTTTGAAGGCCATGGAAGAGGGAAAGCTGCGGGCGACCCTCATGGCTGCCGTCGAGGCGGCGACGCTGCGTGCAAAAGAGCTGGGCAAGAAGAAATAATTCCTACTCCCCCAGCTGTTCGAACACCCTGCGGAGTCTGGACAACAGATCTTGCCCCGTCTTCTCTGTCTCAACCACTGGAGGGGTCCGTGGATTTACTGCGGGCTCCTCTTTTTGCTCGGGGGCTCTGTATAAATTCAAACTCTCGCTTTTCTCAGCCTGCTGCGGAGGAACCGTCTCAAAAGATTTGTCTTCCGTCTTCTTCCTTCTGTACCTCGGTCTCCGCCTTGATTTCCTTCTGGAAGGCTTCTGGCCTGTCTGCACTGATTCCTCGGCCGGCTGCGGAGGTAATCCGGCTTCAGGTTGGGTTGCCGCGTGAGCAGGTTCGGTACGCTCTTCTTCGTGGTTGACTCCCGCTTCGACGGGACGAGTTTCCTCTTCAGGCTGGATTTCCTCGACGGCTTCCCTGGTCACCGTGTCGATTTTCAGCTCATCCCAGGGAATCTCAGGACTCCCTGATATGTTGATGGAAACGTCATATGTCCCTTCGAGCTTAACAATCTCGCTCCTCTTGCGATTGAGGAGATAATCGGCTACCTCGTAGGGCAGCTTCACCTTCAGATCAGAAAAGTTTCCCCGTACAGCCTGCGATTCAATCCTTCTGAAGGCGCTCAGTGCCGTGTACTCCAGAGACGGCCTGACGCCGCGCCCCTTGCAGTACGGACATGAGGTATAGCTGATCTCCTGTATGGTTGACTGTTTCTTCTGCCTTGAAAGCTCGAGGATACCGAACTTGGATATCCGCGACATCTGTATTCGCGCCCTGTCCACATTCAGGGCTTTCTTAAAGGTCTTCTCCACATCCGCTTCATGTTTGCGATCGCGCATATCGATGAAGTCAATCACAAGCAGCCCGCCCAGGTCGCGCAGACGGAGCTGCCTCGCAATTTCCTCCGCCGCCTCCAAGTTGGTCCGGAAGGCTGTCTCTTCGACGTTCCTCTTGTTCGACGCGCGCCCGGAGTTCACATCTATGGTCGTCATCGCCTCGGTGGGGTTTATTATTATGTATCCCCCGGATTTTAACTCGACCCTGTCCTGATAAATGACCCTGATCTGGTCCTCTAAGCGGTATTTGTCAAACAGTGGAGTCTTTTCCTTGTAGAGCTTGATGAGTTTGACGATCCTCGGCACGACTGCCTTGGAATACTCCCTCATCTTTCTGTACGTCTCAATGTCGTCTACAAGTATCTCTTCTATCTCCGACGTGTAGTAGTCGCGGAGAGAGCACACGCCGAAGTTGCTTTCCTGATAAATCAGCGCGGGTGCCGATATCGTCTTGGCCCTCTTCTGTATCTCCTTCCACAGCCTTGACAGCATCTGATAATCGCGGGATAGCTCCTGCTTCGTCCTGTGCATGCCCGCCGTGCGGATTATAAAGCCGATGCCGTCGTCAATCTTCACCTGCTCCATCAGCTTCTTCAGCCGCTTGCGGTCTTCTTCATCTTCTATCTTGCGGGAGATGCCGCTGCTTTCCTTGTTAGGGAGGAGAACGAGATACCTTCCGGGCAGTGAAACGTATGTGGTAAGAAGGGCGCCTTTGCGTTCACTTTCTTCTCTTACTACCTGAACCAGCACCTCCTGGCCCGACTTCAGAAAAGGTCTCTGGCCTTCCTTTCCGCCCTGCTCCGTGAAGTATTCGGGACCGACGTCATGGAGGGGCAGGAAGCCGTCCCGCCTGCCGCCGTAATTAACAAAGGCCGCCTGGAGGCCGCGCTCCACCTTCATCACCGTGCCTTTGTATATGTTGCCCGTTATGGGCTCCTTGTCGGCCATCTGGATGTTGTATTCTATCAGCTTTCCCGCATCCACAATGGCCAGGCGCTTCTGTTCCGGATGAACAGCGTTGATTAACATCACTCTTTTCATAATTGTCCTTGTTCTTTAATTAAACCCTGCGGCATCTGCCGGAAGGTTTCTTGCTTCTCAGCAAGTTCTATATCTTTACGAGATAATCATCTCACGAGAGTTGATATGTCGCCCTTCGCTTCTCTGATTATCTCAATTGTGTCGTCAACAAGACTGATGACGGTCGATGGCTCGGAAACCAGAATACCCCCGTCTATTATCAGGTCTACGGCGTGCCCGAACTTCTCCTTGATATCAATGGGATTTCCCAGCACCTCGCCGTCTTCAGTCGTCACACTTGTACTGATGATCGGCTGGCCCAGTTCCCTTACCAGGGCCAGACATATCTCATTATCCGGAACCCTGATGCCGGTTGTGAGTCTCTTGGGGAGGATTGTCTTCGGCACAAGTCGCGATGCCTCAAGGATAAACGTGTATGGACCCGGCAGGAGTCTCTTCATCGTCTTGTACGCAAAATCCGAGACCCTCGCGTAACGACTTATATCCTTAAGATCCGCACACACAAAACTCAAAGGGCGCTTCCTGTTTCTTCTCTTTATCTCATAGATCCTGTCGATTCCCCTCTTGTTCGAAAGCGCGCAACCCAGTCCGTAAACGGTGTCGGTGGGATATATGATCACACCCCCGTCCATGAGGACATCGACCGCCTTTCGTATCAGACGCATCTGAGGGTTCTGGCTGTTGATCGTCAAATACATTCTATTCGTTTATCACCTTATATAGAAATAACTATCTATCAGAAACGGGCATCAATATCAACGAACTTATTGGAATTATTTCAGACCCCTCCATTCTTCTTCCTTTCGTCCTTGCTCAATTTAAACTGAATACTGTCGACCAGAGCGAGCCAGCTTGCCTCGATGATGTTCGTGGAAACGCCCATGGTGCTCCATACGTCCTCGCCGTCAGTCGATTCGATAAACACCGTAACCTTTGCAGCCGTCCCCTCGCAGCCTTCAAGAATCCTCACCTTGAAATCTACGAGATGCACGCCTCTGATCTGTGGATAAAACTTTGTCAGGGCCTTCCTCAACGCATGGTCAAGCGCATTCACCGGGCCATTTCCCTCAGCAGCCGTAACCTCCTCCTCGCCGTCCACAGTTATCTTGATGGTAGCCTGCGATACGGGCGGATTGTTGCCGGTCTTGGCATTGATGACATGAAAGCTCTCAAGGACAAAGGGGGCTTTGAATTCACCCTTCAATTTTTTTATAAGGACGGAAAGCGAGCCGTCTGCCGTATCGAAATGATACCCCTGATCCTCCAGGGTCTTTACCTGTTGCACGATACTTCTGCTCGTCGACGTGTCTTTTCCCAGATCGATGCCGAGCTCCCGTGCCTTGTATTCTATGTTACCCTTCCCTGAAAGCTCAGAGACCAGAACCCTCTCTTGATTTCCCACGAGCCCAGGCGTGATGTGCTCATACGCCGCCGGATTCTTCAGGACTGCATCGACGTGAACGCCTCCCTTATGGGTGAATGCGCTCCTGCCAACGAAAGGTCTTGAATTGAGTGGCGGAATATTTGCAATATCGCTTACGTAATTGGAAAGAGCCGTCAGCTGCTTCAGGGATGCATCGGAGATGCATCTCTTATTCATCTTCAACTGGAGGTTCCCGATTATCGAGATGAGGTCCGCATTTCCACATCTCTCTCCGTATCCGTTGATCGTTCCGTGAACCATTCTTACACCATGAAGAACTGCAGCGAGCGAATTCGCTACCGCAAGGCCGCAATCGTTATGGGTATGGATGCCAAGGAGGTGAGTCGGCACGAAAGAGGTAACCTCCCCTATGATGGCGATCAGTTCGTGGGACATCGTCCCGCCGTTGGTATCGCAAAGTACGATCATGTCGGCACCGGCGGCAAGTGCGGTCTCCAGCACCTTGATTGCACAAACAGGATTGTTTTTGTAGCCGTCAAAGAAATGTTCGGCATCGAAGATCACTTCCTTGCCCCTTGATTTCAAGAATTTGACGGAATCGCGGATCATTTCCAGATTTTCATCCAGGGTTACATTCAGAATGTCGGAAAGATGCAGGTCCCACGACTTGCCGAACAGAGCCACGGCGGGCGTTTCCGCTGAGAGGAGCGCCATTATGTTTGGGCAATCAGAAGCACTCATACGAGGCTTCCTGGTGCTACCGAACGCCGTGAGACGGGCATTTTTGAACGACGTACTCTTGGCCATCTCGAAGAAACGCATGTCCTTCGGGTTCGACCCAGGCCACCCGCCTTCAATATAATGAAACCCCGTCTCATCAAGCCGCTGGGCAATCCGCAATTTTTCCTCGGCTGAAAAATTTACCTGCTCACCCTGACTGCCGTCTCTCAGCGTAGTGTCGTAGATCAGCACATCCGCTTTATCCATGACCTTCTCCCTTTCCAAAAAAAATCCGCTACCAGGACGCCTGATAACGGATTCTTGTTCTCGTCATATTTTGTCGAAACACTAAACCACGCTCAGGCTTCCTATGTAAGGCGCCTAATTATGCCCTCGATGATGATCGGCCTTGCGGTTCTTGTGCTTCGCTTCATGTTAGCAACTATGCCCTCTGGTCCGTCTTTAAAAAAGATGTAAGCTATATTATGCCCTTTGTCAACACAAAAAATTTCTTTGCACGCGCCCTTCAGGAATGGAAGGGCCCTGTGTTCAAATTTTTTAAAATAATAAATTTGACGCCTATTCCTCTGTGGTGTACGTTACCCGATATACTTCCTAAAGGAGAAAGACTATGAACGGCGAGACCGAGAAAGGGCCGGAAATAAAGATAGACCAGGATAATCTCTATCACGAAGAGACATTCACAGACCTCAAGGTGGGCTGGATCCGCAGACTCACACCCGTTACTACCGACGGCAACAGGGACAAGAGACGTGAACCGCTCTTCGTCGGGCAGTCACAGCTCGTGACACCCCAGGGCCCCATACCGATTCAATGCGAGATTGAGGCAAAGAGCCTGCCTGAAGCTATAAAGAAATTTCCTGAAGCGATTGAGGCTGCGATAAAGAATATGATTGAGCGGGCTAAGGAGATCCAGCGCGAGTCAGAGTCACGCATCATAACGCCCAGATAGAGAATAGCCGTCTTCTGCGGCTTCAGATAATCTCTTTCCTGATGAAGTCGACGGCATTCTTGAAAATGGCAAGTCCCATCCCCTCTTCGGGGAGTTTCTCTCTTGTCCAGCGTGGATGGTTGGTGCGGTGGAGATAGGCCTCCGGATGGGGCATTAGGCCGAAGATCCTGCCTGTCTCGTTGCAGATGCCCGCAATGCCGTCAGTGGCACCGTTCGGATTTGCCGGATAGTCGGTTGTTGCATCCGCGTAATTTTCGTGGCTGTACTGCACAACCACATGACGTTCCCTATGTAGTCTTTCCAGGATACTCCTATCCCTTGTTACGAACTTCCCTTCTCCATGCCTCACCGGGAGATAGATGCCTCTTAAATTTTTTGTGAAAACGCACGGGGAGTCGGGGTTCACACGGAGATACACCCACCTGTCCTCAAATCTTCCCGAGTCGTTAAACGTAAGGGTTGTTGTCTGATTCCGATAATTGCCGTCGAAGCCGGGCAGCATACCGAGTTTGACGAGCAGTTGGAATCCGTTGCAAACGCCGAGAATGAGTTTTCCCTGCTTTATAAATCGTGCGAACTGGTCAAACAGAAATTCGGATGTTCCTCTGACCTTCGCATGCAGGATACGGTTAGCACCTGCCTTCGCCGAGCCGAGGTCGTCGCCGTCGAGAAATCCTCCAGGCAGATTCAGGAAATGGTAATCATTAAGGCTCTTCTCGCCATAAAGAAGCATGCTTATATGAACGATGTCTACAACGTCGGAGCCGGCAAGCCTGCAGGCATGGGCCATCTCCATCTCGCAGTTCGTTCCGTTCCCGGTTATGACGATCGACTTGACTTCTTTGGGCATATTGCGTTCCGTTTTTCTTGTCATTTCGAGCAATGCGAGAAATCCTTGTAATGACTGAAGTGAAAATTCAAGATTCCTCACATACGTTCGGAATGACACCCTCCTCTCTCGCTAAAAATTCAATGGCCTCTGCCACGCGGCCTTCAGCACGTTTATGTCTTCCTCGATAATCCTCTTGCCGCCGACACCGTCTATCTTTAAGACGCCCTCTGCAAGCACCTTTCCGACTAGACCAATTGTGTTTCCCTTCATGACAGACTCAAAGGCTTCTTTAGCCGCAGGCGAGACCGTGACAATAAATCTGCTCTGCGTTTCGGAAAAGAGGAGTGTGTCGTTCCGTCGGATGCTGGAAGATGGAAACAGTGTAAGATCTATCTGCATGCCCAGTCCGCCGGCAAACGCGGCCTCCGCAA
>DATJBN010000280.1:0-4957 GCA_035515335.1 Syntrophales bacterium
GAAATCAGGCGACACGGGAACCATGGAATCAACCTTCACAAAGAGTCTTTCTGAGAACAGCAGATTCTCTGTCATCTACGACAAGCTGATCTACAAAAGAAACAGGGGCATGGCGGCAAAGATCGAAGGTTACCTGAGGACAGGGAGTAATTACTTCGTTGTAATAGGGGCGGGCCATCTCCTGGGCGACAAAGGGATCATACAGTTGTTGAAGAACCGAGGGTACAGCGTTGAACAGCTGTGACAGGTATAGCGCCCAGTCAGCCTGTGGCAATGCCGCCTGAAAGAAGCAGCATAACCCCCTTTCTCACCATCATCACTGCTATTGCGGCGAGGAGGAGCGCGGCAAGCTTCGATACGGTCCTGGCACCGGACTTTCCCAGCAGCCGGATGATCGGCGCATAGAGCCATAACGCGACGCCGGCGATGATTATATTTACGATCAGCGCCGCTACTGTTGCGAATGGGCCGTATTCTTGGACGAGGATTAATATGGTGGTAAGCACTGCGGGACCGACGATCAAAGGCACCCCCAGAGGTACGGCACCGAGGCTCTCCGGGTCGATCTGACGCCATCTCCTCTCAATCGATGTCAGATCATCGAGAGAAATGATGAAGAGGAGAACTCCACCGGCGATCATAAAATCGGATACGGTTATGCCTAAAAGGTTCAGGATGACTCTGCCTACGACCAGGAAAACGACGGCCACAATTGTAGCCGTAACCACAGACTGAGCGATGATCCTGTTTATCTTGTCTCTTTCAAGACCCTCGGTGAAGGTCATAAACATCGGCAGGACGCCGATCGCGTTTACAGCCATGAATATGGGTAAGAAACAGAGCCAGAACTTGTTCATAGCATTGCCGTCCCGTGTGATACTTTAAACATTTTATAGGAAATGGGTAAAGACGACAATAAGAATTGTACCGGTGCTTTTGGTGCAGGCAATTTTATGAGGGTTCATTTCTTCCAGCATGTCCCGTTTGAAGGATTGGGAAGCATTGAAAGGTGGATCGATGCGCACGGATATCATCTGACTGCCACACAGATGTATAGCCACGAGACGATGCCCTGCATGGAATCAATTGACTGGCTGATCGTGTTGGGCGGGCCGATGGGAGTTCATGATGAAGCAAAATTTCCCTGGCTCACAGGAGAGAAGCGTTTCATAGAAATGGCGATCAATAATGGAAAGGTTGTCCTGGGGATATGTCTTGGAGCGCAGTTGATTGCAGATGTTCTCGGCGCCCGGGTACATATCAATCGATTCAGAGAAATAGGCTGGTACCCAATCAAGCTCACCTCTGCGGGAAAGAGTTCGCCTCTCTTCGGTTTCCTGCCTGACCGCATGGAGGTGTTCCACTGGCATGGCGATACCTTTGATCTGCCTTCCGGGGCCGTTCATATAGCACGAAGCGAGGCCTGTGCTCATCAAGCCTTTGTTCATGGTGACAAGGTGGTAGGCCTGCAATTCCATCTCGAGTCAACGCGGGAAGGCGTGGATGTCCTTATAAGAAACTGCGAGGACGAACTGACAGACGGGAAATACATTCAGACGCCGTCCCGGCTCCTGGCACCTCCGCAGTCGTTCGCTGTCATCAATAGGGCCATGGATGAGCTTCTTTCGCGGATTGAGCAGACAGATAAAAAATCGCCCTCATGAAGCCGTCATCGCAGAGCTGTCGCTACATGAAGTTCAGGGGATCGACGTCCACACGTATGTCGAGAGCGGTTCCCGAGACTCCGGAGATTATGTCTCTTGCCAGCGCATGAACGGTGCGGATGTCCTTTCCCTTCAGGAGCAATTGCCAGCGGTATCGCCCTTTGATTCTGGAAATAGGGGATTCCGCCGGGCCGATGGCCACTACCTTGCCTTTCAGCCTGTGCGCTGAAAGCGAGTCTTTCAGTTTGCGAAGTGCCTCAATGCCCCTTGCTTTCGACAGGCTTGAGCATTGGAGATTTACGATGCGGGTGAAGGGTGGATAGGCAAGGGAATCGCGGAGCACAAGCTCATCGTCATAGAATCCCATGTAGTCGTGGTTCTTCGCCCGGACAATGGCACAATGTCCGGGATTGAATGTCTGGACTATCACTCGTCCCGGGGATTCGCCTCTTCCTCCCCTGCCTGAGACCTGCGTCAAGAGTTGAAAGGTTCTTTCCGCTGCCCTAAAATCAGGTATATTGAGAGATGTATCTGCCGAGATAACCCCGACCAGCGTGACATACGGGAAGTCATGACCCTTGGCGATCATCTGCGTTCCGACAAGGATATCGATATCGCGGCGGTCGAAGGCCGTGAGAATCCTTTCATGGGATCCTCTTTTCGATGTAGTGTCGCTATCCATCCTGGCGATTCTGGCAAGAGGGAATAGCCTCTTGACTTCCTCTTCGAGTTTCTCCGTTCCCAACCCGTAACTGCGTATGCGCTTTCCCTTACACTCCGGACACGAAACGGAAGGACTCACGACGTAGTCACAGTAATGGCACTTTAGATTGCCTTCGCTTGCATGGTACGTCATCGATACTGCGCAGTTCAGGCACTTGAAGACGTATCCGCAGTCGAAGCAGAAGATGAAGGTATAAGAGCCGCGCCTGTTCAAAAAGAGCAGGGTTTGCTGCTTCTTCTTAAGAGTGTCCCGGATTGCCTCTCTAAGGGAGCGGGAAAGGATCTGTGACGCATCGTTGCTTTCTTCCGCTTCACGCTTCATATCGATGACCTCAACCGTCGGAAGGGGCCTATCTTCCACTCTTTCTGGAAGTACAAGATATTTGTACCGACCCTTCATCGTGTTGAAATATGTCTGAACTGAAGGCGTTGCCGATCCGAGGACGACTGTGGCCGAGTGTATGTTTGCTTTCATGACCGCCAGGTCGCGGGCATTGTACCGCATTCTGTCATCTTGTTTGTATGACGTATCGTGTTCCTCATCGACGATGATAAGTTTGAGATTCCTCACAGGTGCGAAGATGGCCGACCGGGCGCCTATCACCATGCTTACATCGCCCTTTTGTATTCTCCTCCATTGATCGTAACGTGCCGTCTTTGGGATCCCGCTGTGAAGGACAGCGATTTTCTGACTGCGGAATCTCCTCGTAAACCGGCTTATGAGTAGAGGTGTGAGGGCTATCTCGGGGATGAGGAATATCACGCCGCCCTTCATCCGCAGCGCCTCGGCTATCGCCTGCAGATACACCTCGGTTTTGCCGCTCCCGGTCACACCGTGAAGGAGACACGGGGAGAATTTATTGCTCCTCATGCAATCAAGAATCTCGCGATGGGCATCCTCCTGGTCTTCGTTTGGTGTAAAGGCCGTGTCCCTTCCGATATCCGGATCCTGACCATGAGAACGGGACACCTCCTCCTCGCTCATCTGTACGATCCCTCGTTGTTCCATTATCCTTATGGTGGGCAGTACATTCTTAAATTCCTTGCGCAGCAAGTCCATGGGGCAGGGTGCATGAGACCTCACAAATTCGATTATCGACACTTGTTTTTTTGAGAGTCGTGTGAGGTCTGTATCATGCCGGGCCAACTGTACTAACAGCCGCTTTTTGCGGCTCACCTTCGGGCTTCCCGTCCTTTCTTCTATTACGACAAGCCCTTTATCTGCGAGGACTTTAATATCCCGTCCTAGGGTTTTCTTTCCCAGCAATTTTTTGAGACGGCTCAGAGGCAGACCGCCAGGGAATTTATTGACGCACTGAACGAGAGACCGGAGTGTGGGGGTCGATATGATATCTTTCTTCTGCATGGTTTCCGGCGAGATTGAAATCCACGAATCACTTCTTGGGTTGATTCCGCCCGGCAGGATTTCGGAGAGCGCCCTGCCGATGGGATAGATGTAGTATTGCGCCGTCCATCGGTAGAATTTCAGATCCTCTTCGGTAAACAGAGGTTCGGAGTCCAGGACTTCTATGATGTCTTTTGTCTCTCCACAGGGTGTAACACCGGATGACTCGATCACGTAGCCGGTGATCCTTCGTCTTCCGAAAGGGACGAGGACTCTCTTTCCAACGGCAATCTCGTCACGCAGAGTCTCGGGAACGGAATAAGTGAACGTCTTTTCCGCGGGGATATTGACGGCTACCGTTACAAACATTATGTCTGTTACCTGTATGACCGGGCGGGAAAAAACTAAGGAGAAACTAATCGTATAATTCTGAGGTTTGTGTACTGCTTCTGTTCGGGGCAGCACCCGTGTATCACATTAAGGAGGCGAACATCTTGAGGCGGGCGCTACTCCCCCTTTAGCTTTTCAATCTTCTCCTGTTTGGTCTTGCAATCAATGCAAAGAGTTGTTACCGGCCTTGCCATCAGCCTTTTTTCAGAAATGGGCCCGCCGCAGACTTCGCATATACCGAAGACGCCGTCGTCAAGACGCTTTATTGCTTCCTGAATCTTGCTGAGAAGCTTTCTCTCCCTGTCCCTGATGCGGAGTTCGAAGTTCCTGTCGGATTCAAGCGTTGCCCTGTCATTGGGGTCCGGAAAATTTTCTTTTCCCGTCGTCATATCAGAAACCGTCTTCTCCGCTTCGTCGAGAAGCTCATTCATCTTTTGAGTAAGGAGATATCTAAAAAATTCGCGCTTCTCCGGTTTCATGGATTGGAGCTTTTCTGGTCTTGTCGGCATATCGTTTATCCTGTAAAACAATTGACATCGTTATTTGAACCGTGGTTAATACATGAAGAATGTCTTCTTGTAAAGGGAAAAAACACCTTCCAATGAATTAATTTATTGTTGCAATTACAATGGCTTATAGCGTTATTCGGGATCAACAAAATGTTTTTTTCACCTTTTCAATAATGTTTGTTGTGGATGACCCTTTTATCTCCGGAATGATAGCGACCCTGCCCCCCCAGTTCTCCACAGACTTTCGACCAACCACGTCCTCCTTCTTCCAATCGCCTCCTTTCACAAGCACATGAGGCTTTAGGTATTCAATCAATTCGAGGGGA
>DATJBN010000281.1:0-5821 GCA_035515335.1 Syntrophales bacterium
TTTATCGAAAGCGTCTCGGGGAGGACAACGCCAGATTCGGTTCTTGAAGCAAGCGCCGCAGAGCCCGCTGCGAGGCCGTAGAGGGTCTCCGCATCAACGCTCATACTGATCAGCTTGTCCTGGATGTGCACCTTATCGAAGACGCCGTTGTAATCGGCCATGGCAATGCCCGCGCCGATCGAGAGGTCGATATAACCGCATCGGCACGCCGAGGAGGCGAAACGCTGGAAATCGGAGAAGCGATGCACAAGGGCGGCACTTGCCTTCCATTCCCCGCAGAGAAAGACGCGATCCCAGGGGATGAAGACGTTGTCAAAGAGAATGTGTGCGCTCTGATGCATGCCGAAGGCGGCATTCCCGATATCTTCCGTTTCCATGGCCATGAATTTCGCGTTGCAGCATGCAGAGTCGTTCACGTGGATTACGCCCGTTGCATCTCCGGGAACGGCGAAGGCAACGGCATAGGCTTCATCGTTCGGGCCCAGGGCCGTTGTCGGTACGACAAGGCGTTCGTGCGCAATGGGAGCGCCCGACTGCTGGAGCTTCGCCCCGTTGACGACAATGCCCTCGCGGTTTTGCTCAACTATCCTAACGTAGAGATCGGGGTCTGCCTGGCGGTGCGGCGGGAGCGAGCGGTCGCCTTTGGCATCGGTGATGTTTCCGGAGACCGCAAGGTCGTTCTTCTGGCATATGGCCATGTATTTTGTAAATCTCTCGTGATAGTTCGTCTTGCCGCCCTCTGCCTTGTCCACCTCGTATGTCACCGACCAGAGCGCATTGATTACGGCGCCGGCAACGCATCGCCCGCCGAAGCAGCCGCCTGTGTAGCGCATCATGGAGCGCTGGAGCCTCATGCGGGCCATGAGATCGCCCTGGGATTTGATGATATTGAGAAAGCGGTTGATCTTTCCATCCGCAAGGGCGCTATCCGCAACGATCAGACTATGCAATTCGGGATTGAGCTCCGGATTGCTGGCAAGGTCATAGGTTGCCTTCAAGGCATTCACCGCCGGCTTCATCGCGGGATGCGATGCAAAATCGGGAACCGCAGCGCCGTCGATGTAGACGAGCGTCTTCATAGCTCTTAATGTTTTCAGATATTCATCACCGTTCATCATCGGTTAATAACCTCTTCGCTCCTTTCGATCTTACCAGCCCTTGGTCCACATATCGTCGTCTTCGTATACCTTCTCATCATTCTTGTCTGCGTCCTCGGCATCGATCTCGATCATGCGGCCGGGGTTCGCGTCTTTCAGGATCTCACGGTAGAGTTCGTGCTGGATAAGAAGATTCATGATATCGTTTGTCCCCGTCCATATCTGGATGAGACGCGCATCCCTCACCATCTTCTCGATGGGGTAGACGCTCGTGTAGCTGATCCCGCCCACGATCTGCATCGCCCTGTTGCAGATATCCCAGGCGGCGTCGGTCGCGCATTTCTTTGCCTCGCTGACCATTCTCCGTGCAGTGGGAAGGCCGGCATCAACACTCTTGGCGGCGGCGATGGTGAGCGCGCGTGCCGCGTCGAGCTGGGTGATTGCATCGGCTACCTTAAAACTTACGCCTTGAAAGTTTCTAATCTTCTGTCCGAAGGCCTTCCTCCTGTCGCTGTAGCGCACCGCGACTTCGAGGGCTGCGCGGCCCATTCCCAGCGAGGCACCCGCGGAGGTAAGCCTCTCCGGGACCATCATCGTGTTGAAGATGTTTGCCCCTTCGTTGAGCCCGCCGACGAGATTCGATACCGGAACCTTCACGTCCCTGAAGAGAAGGCGCCCTGTTCCTCCGCCTCTTGTGCCCAGTAGTTTGTAGAGGTACTTCGCCTCGACCCCCTCGCGGTCCTTTTCGATCAGGATAAGGCTGATCCTCTCGTGGGGCTTGCCCGCCGGGTTCGTATTGCAGTAGACGAGGAAGAAGTCGGCGCCGTCCGCGGCGACGACGAATCGCTTCTGACCCTTCACGGTGAAATATCCGTCCTTCAATTCCGCTCGTGTAGTCGCGCCGAAAAAATCGGATCCGCCCCGCGGCTCGGTGAGGGCCTCGGCGGAGATGAGGTCGCCCTTCAGCATGGGCCTAAGAAAATTTTCCTTCTGCTCCTCGGTCCCGTAAACATTCAACGCCTCCCCGACGATGGAGGGCATGGCAAAGGCGCAGCCCAAGGCGGTTCCTATAACGCCGATCTCCTCGAGTGCCGCTATCTCACCCGTCCATGACATGCCGCGTCCACCGTATTTCTTGGGAAATCGCAAGCCGAGCAGGTTCCGGTTCCCGAGGTCTTTCACGTATTCCCGCGGATAGCGAATCTCATCGCGGTCCATTTTTTTTAGAAGGTCGGGCGATACGTTGTTCTTCACGAAATCGCGGACCTCCTGCTTCAAGGCCAGCTCCTCTTTGGTAAGAAATATGTCCTGCAGCATGTCAGTCTCCTTTCGTCAAGCGTGATGCAGAGTTATGGAGAAAAGTGAAAGATTTCTCTGGCAGCAAATTATGATTTGATACGACGCGCGACATTGTAAGGTGTTCTTCCCAGGGGGCAAAAAATTACAGAAACGACTTGACAATTTTCAGCGTGTATAATATGCAAAAAGGCGCGGTAAGTAAATGTTACTTACCATCCGACTTCCAGTTTCCAGTCTCTATACGTGATAATTGCTCGTTAACAACCCGTAACAAACACTTCGCCTGAGATTTATACTTCAGTTCGTGTTGAAAGTCAAACCGTGGCGTTAAACAATCGGGAGCTCTTGCAAAGCACAATTGCCCCTTTCGTCACAGTTATAAAGGCGGCCAATATCACAGGATTCGAGAGTAAAGTTTGGTGCGGGCGGGCAGGGGCGTAGGCCTGCAATTCTCTAATTTCGAAAAAAATTCCGCAGATGTATTTCTTGTTAATCTAGTTTCTTGATCTAAAAGAGGAGGACGGGATGATTTTTGAGTTGAGTGATGAACACAGGATGTTGAGAGACTCTATCGCCAATTTCGCCGAGAAGGAATTGAAGCCCATTGCCGAAGATATCGACCGCCATGACAAGTGGCCGGAGGGTCTCTGGCAGAAGCTTGCCGATCTGGGGATCATGGGCATCACCGTGGACCCGCGCTATGGCGGAGCGGGCGCCGATATCCTCTCGGCCTCGCTCGTGTGCGAAGAGCTCGCGAAGGCCTCGGCGGCAGTGGCCCTCTCCTGGGGGGCTCATGCGAACCTGTGCTGCAATAACCTGAACAGCCATGCGAGCGATGCACAGAAGAGAAAATATCTCCCGCCGCTCTGCAACGGGCAGCATATCGGCGCCCTGGGGCTCACGGAGCCCAATGCTGGATCGGATGCTGTGAATATCCAAACGGTAGCGAAGCGAAGCGGCGATCATTATATAGTAAACGGCACCAAGATGTTTATCACCAACGGCCCCGTCGCCAACACCATCGTTCTCTATACGAAGACCGATAAAGGATCGGGTGCGCGGGGGATCACCGCATTCATCCTTGATACGAAGTTCCCCGGATTTTCCGTTTCCAAGAAACTGGAGAAGGTCGGGAACCGGGGATCCGAGACCGGGGAGTTGATACTTCAGGATTGCATCATCCCTGCGGAGAATATCATCGGCGAAGAGAACAAGGGCATCGCCGTGATGATGGGGGGCCTGGATGTGGAGCGGGCGTTCTTCGGTACATACGCCCTCGGCATCGCGGAGGCGGCATTTGCCGAATCGATCAAGTACGCGAAAGAGAGGGTGCAGTTCGGAAAACCCATCGCCTCCTTCCAGATGATACAGGAGAAGCTCGCCGACATGTACACCGGGATTGAGGCCGCGCGGCTCCTCTGCTACAAGGCAGCGATACTCGCCGATTCGGCGAAGAAAGGTGGAAAGGGGACGGAGGTCCATCAGATATCGGCGGCAGCCATCCTGTTTACGGCGGAGACGGCCTGCAAGGTCTGTGAAGAGGCAGTTCAGATCCACGGCGGATACGGGTATTGTCTGGAGTATCCTGTGCAGCGTTTCTGGCGCGACGCGAAGCTGGGGACCATAGGGGCCGGAACCTCGGAGATCAGAAGACTTATCGTGGCGCGGGAAATCCTGGGCATGTGACGCCGTTTTACAGAAGCCTCAAGAGATGAAGCGGAGGAGAGGTCTGTGGAGAAGAATTTTTTCGAGGACTACAAGGTAGGTGAAGTATTCGTGTCACCGGGAAGAACAATTACGGAGACCGACATCGTGATGTTCTCCGCCTTCACGGGCGACTGGCATCCCCTGCACACCGACGTTGAATACGCGGCAAAGACGCCCTTCAAGGAAAGGATCGCACACGGCATGCTGGGGCTCGTCGTCGGCATGGCGCTGCCGTTCCGCCTGGGGCCGTATGTCATTCTGCCGAAGAGTTTTATCGCGTTTTACGGCATGGAGAACGTCCGCTTTACCGGGCCGGTGAAGATAGGGGATACGATCCGCTGCGAGGTGAAGATAAAGAGCCTGTCGGAAAAGGATGCAGAGCGGGGGATCGTCGAGGCGGAAAACGCCATCAAGAACCAGCGCAACGAAGACGTTATTGTTTACACCACCAAGATCTTGGTTGGAAGAAAATCATAAACGTAGAAAGGACAGAAGGTATGGCGAAACAAGTTGCTATTGTAGCTGTTGCGCAGAATGCCGGAGCCGAATCCAAAGACAACTTCTACGATCAGGCCTACGCGGTCACGAAGGAGGTCCTGGACAAGGCGGGGATGACGAGAGACGATGTGGGAACTATCGTCAGCGCATCGTCCGACGTTTTTCACGGCGGCATCTCCTGCGCAAATTCTTACTACTGGGAAACAACGGGCGCCTTTTTGAAGAATGCCTCACGCCAGGACGGCGAATCCCTCTTCGCTCTCTTTTACGGGGCCATGCGGATCATGAGCGGGCATTACGATACCGCCCTGATCATCGGCCTCTGCAAGGGATCCGAAAACCCGCCCAACGACACCTGCACACTAATGTACGGAGATCCGTTCTATCAGAGGGAGGTCGGCTTGACGGAGACGATGGCCGCGGCACTGCAGATGCGGCTCTACATGGAGCGATACGGTGTCACGGAAGAGCAATGCGCAAAGGTGGCAGTAAAGAATCTGAAAAATGCCTTGAAGAACCCATATGCGCACAAGAAGGGGCGCTATACGGTTGACGATGTCCTGGGATCGGGAAAATTGATCGATCCGCTGACGGCGCTTCAAGTGGGCCCGAAATCGGAAGGCATGGTCGCCCTCATCCTGGCCTCTGCGAAAAAGGCGAAAAAGATGACGGACAAGCCTGTATGGATCAGGGGCTTCGGGAGTTCTCTCGACGGCTATTACGTGGGCGACCGCGATCTCTTAAACGGACAACTTACGAGCGCCGCGAAGAGGGCATACAAGATGGCAGGCATCGACAATCCCCGGAAGAAGATCGATGTCGCGGAGATCAGCGAGCCCTACGCCTTCCAGGAGCTGATGTGGTACGAGGGACTGGGATTCTGCAAGGAAGGCGAAGGCGGCCGTCTGATCGATAGCGGCGCAACCGAGATGGATGGGAAGATCCCCGTCAATCCATCGGGCGGCGTGCTGGCGAATAATCCTTACGTGTCGAGGGGCCTCCAGCGTGTCGTGGAAGCGACTCTCCAGATAAGAGGCGAGGCCGGTGAGAGGCAGGTACCCAAGACAGTAAAGACCGCCCTGGCACATGGCACGCACGGCTACGCAGGCCAGTGTCACGCTGTCGCCATTTTGGAAAGATAGGGGGTGAGCAAATGGGAAGACCAGTAGCCATTATCGGTGTAGGACAGACGAAACACGGAAGAAGAATGGATGTCAGCT
>DATJBN010000282.1:0-17914 GCA_035515335.1 Syntrophales bacterium
G
This sequence comes from Syntrophales bacterium, assembly GCA_035515335.1. Taxonomy (GTDB): domain Bacteria; phylum Desulfobacterota; class Syntrophia; order Syntrophales; family UBA2185; genus Fen-1135. The sequence continues at coordinate 2 of DATJBN010000282.1, forward strand.
TGAATGGGCGCACCCGAACATGTCCACTTGTGGGAGTTGATGCAGTAATGTTCCGCTGCATAGACCTGGAGCGGCTTCCGGAGCTTCAGGGCGGTCCCGGCGCCGTTTGTCCCGGCAACCTCCTCGCTCCAGCAGGCGCCCACGATGAAATTTCCTCTCTTCACCCTTTCCAGGACGTCTGCATCCCCGATGAGCTTCAGCATATAGCCTTCGGTGTCAAACAGGGCCACGATGAAACCGGAGCCCACAACGAGTCTATAGAGATTATTCAGGAAGGGCAGGCTGACATCGATGAGTTCGCGATTTGCTTCCAGACGTCCCTGCAATTCATCATCCTTGAGAACGACGGGCACGGAAGTGAGATAGGGATTGATCCTTTTCGACCGGCATCGTTCCCATGAATCCAGGATGAGCGGTGACAGTATATAATTGTTGTTTACCGGGATGCCGTTGATAAACTTCCGCCACTCCCTGTAAACCATATTGAATCGTTCTGCGTAATCCATAATTCTTCCTCCAGTGTCTCACTGTGTCCCACGATGTCTCGCATGACCCATAATAGGACACGAAAGGTGTTAAACATCAAATCTTGGATGATTGCAAGCTCATTTTAACCGTCTGCAATATCAGCAGCTTAAGACCACGCGTCATGCTGGACTGTCGGCTGGCATGGTAACTGCTAATTGCGTTGACAATCACAACAAAAATAAAGGAGCGAATCACGTGTTGCGGACAAAAGAAAAATATCATGCGGACCTGTTCAAGATGAAACCTAATGTGTACGTCGGAGGAAAGAAGGTAGGCCGTGACGACCACCGCCTGCGCCCCGGAATTAATGTCCTCGACGTCACCTTTGATATTGCGCTCGACCCGAAGTGGAAAGGGCTTGCCACTGCGATATCTTCTCTCACGGGGGGCGAGGTCAACCGGTGGGCGTATCTGGCACAGCACCCCTATGACCTCCTCCAGAAACAGAAGCTGATCCGCTATGCCGCAAGACGCGTCGGCGGATGCATTCAGCGCTGCATGGGACACGATGCCATAACGGCACTCGCCATCTGCACCAAAGAGATTGATGAAGCGAAGGGGACGGATTACCATAAACGGTTCATGCAATTTCTCAGGACGTACCAGGAAGAGGACAAAGACGGATGCTGCGCACAGACAGACAGCAAGGGAGACCGAATGAAGCGGCCCAGCGAGCAGCAGAATCCGGACGCATACGTCCACATCGTGGAAGAGAGGAAGGACGGGATTGTCGTAAGCGGCGTCAAGATGTCTATCACTCAGGTGGCCTATGCGGACGAGATATTCGTGCTCCCCACGAGGGCCCTCCTGGAAGACGACCGCGACTTCGCCGTGGCCTTTGCCGTGCCAGCCGACTGGGACGGCGTCACGCTGATCACGCGTCCCGTCTGGCTGAGGGAAAAGGACGACCCCAAGGCGGCGCCATTCTGCAGATACGGCGTCTCCGACTCCGTTGTCGTGTTCGACAACGTCTTCGTGCCCAGGGAGAGGGTCTTCATGTGCAGGGAGTGGGAGTTCGGCCGCAGGCTCGCGCTTCTCTTTGCAGACTCGCACAGGCACAGCTACAGCGGGTGCAAACCGGGCATGTCGGATGTCCTCTGCGGCGCTGCGGCCCTGGCAGCCGAGGCGAACAACATCCAGAAGGTTGCCCACGTCCGGGAAAAACTGTCGAGCTACGCCGGCGCGGCGGAGCTTGCCTTTGCCGCCGGTGTCGCATCGGCCGTTTACGGTGAGAAGACATCGAGCGGAGTTTTCTTTCCGAACAAGATCTTCGCTAATGTCGGCCGCAGGCTCACAGGAGAGTTCATCTATCACGAGTACAACTTACTTACCGAGATCGCGGGCGGGATTGCTGCGACCCTGCCCTTTGAAGAAGATTTCCACGCACCGATCACGGAGGAATACCTGAAGAAATTTATCGTGCGCAACGAGAAGCTTTCACCGGAAGTATCCCTCAAGGTCTGGAAGTTTGTGGAAAACATCGGCGCATCGCCGATGGCCTCATGGTACGAGATTGCCGGCGTCCATGGTGGCGGATCGCCGATCATGGAGACGATCGCGCTCAACCTCGATTACGATTTCGACGAGAAGAAGAGGCTGGGTAAGTATCTCGCGGGCATCGATCCCGCATTCGATGATTCGAAAGGACTGGCTATCGAGCCCACCTTCGGGACGAGCCTCATTGACGATCTTGGGAAGGGAAAGAAGAAGTAATCGCATTCATACGGCGCTCCGGAAGCCGCAAAAAATTCCGGAAGGAAATGTTTTCAAATATGAATCCTGGGAAGAATCTGAGGAACGAGAAAAGGAGCATTGGATAATGAGCAACGAAGATACCAAGAAGTCGCTGGACAAGAGGATGAGCCTGAAGGAGGCTGTTTCCCGGTTTGTTTCCGACGGATGTTCCATTGCCTTCAGCGGGATGGGGGGCATGCAGGTCGTCGCCCCGGTCTACGAAATCATCAGGCAGGGACAGAAGAACCTCACTCTGATGGGCGACAGCCCCTGTGAATGCGGCGACTATCTCATCGGCACGGGACAGTTAAAGAGAGTCGAGGTCGCCTGGCTGGCCTTTGCAGTAGCGGGGGTGAGCCCCAACTACAGACGCGCGGTGGAGCAGGGGATCCCGCACAGGATCGAGGTCTTCGAGTTTTCCAATTACACGATGGGCCTCCGGTTTCTTGCCGGCGCGATGGGACTTCCCTTCATGACGACGAAATCGCTGATGGGATCATCCGTGGAAAAGTACAACCCGCTGATCAAGGTGATCGATGATCCGTACACCGGACAGAAGGTGGCCCTGGTGCCTGCGGCGACCCCCGACGTAGCGATCGTGCATGCCAACCGGGCGGACATCCTGGGTAACGCCCAGTACCTCAGCTTCTCGTCAAACGCCGAGAATATGGCGAGGGCGGCGAAGAGAACGATCATCACCTGCGAAGAGATCGTATCGACAGACGAGATAAAAAAGACGCCTACGCTGACAAGCGTGCCGCAGTATGTCGTCGATGCTGTCGTGGAGGTGCCGTATTGCAGCCATCCCTGGAACATGCCGTACGCCTATGCCTACGACATCCCTTTCCATATGCAGATGATGGCCGCCATCGACACGGTGGACGGATTCAAAAAATGGATGGACGAGTGGGCGTTCGGCTGCAAGAACCACGACGATTATTGCGAGAAGGTGGGCTGGAGCAGGCTTAGGAAACTGACCCAGATCGAGAGAAAATTCGGGAAGAGCATTTTATAACGGCTCTCTACATTCAGGATGAGGATAAAAACAATTGCTAAGGAAGGGATGACTTATGAGTACTGATTCAATATACGCTGAGGATTACACACTTCAGGAATTGCTGGTCGCTGCCGCAGCCCGGGAAATCAAAGACAGGGAGGTCGTCTTCGTGGGCGTGGGCATTCCGTGCCTGGGTGCGCTTGTCGCCAAGCTGACGCACGCGCCGGACACCATCCTCGCGGTGGAGTCGGGCTGCCTCGGTCCCACGCCTTACAGGCTGATGCTCGGCATCGGGGACAACGCGTGCGGTGAGAACGCAATCTGCGTCACCTCCCTCTGGAGGGCCTTCTCCGACCAGCAGCGGGGATACTTCGATCTCGGAATGCTGGGAGGCGCCCAGGTGGACAAATACGGCAACCTCAACAGCACGGCGATCTTCGGGCAGGGAAATTACGCACAGCCGAAGACAAGACTCCCCGGAAGCGGCGGCGCCAACGACATCGCGATTTCCGCCAAGCGAACGCTCATCATGATGAATCAGCAGAGACGCCGGTTCCTGGAAAAGGTCGACTTCATCACTTCCCCCGGCTACCTCGACGGCCCAGGCTCACGGGAGAAATACGGATATCCGGGCAACGGCCCAGCCGTCATTATCTCGGACATGGCGATCTTCAGATTCGACCCGGATACGAAGGAGGCATACCTCGATTCGGTTCATCCGGGCGTCACCGCGGACGACATCAGAAAAGAAGTCTCGTGGGACCTCAAGGTGGCGAAGGATTTGAAGACGACACCGCCTCCCACCAAGAAAGAGGCGGAGATCATCCGCATCCTCGATGCACTGAAGATATACACCGGCAAAGGATTGAAGGGTCTTACGATCGACAACTACATCGCGATGCTTGATAACTCATATGAAAAACTGAAGGTGATGTTTAAATAATACGGAGATGAGAATGGCCAAAGAATTTTTTGAAAAGATATTTTCCCTTGCCGGCCGGACGGCCCTCATCACCGGCGGCTACAGAGGAATCGGATTGACCATGGCGGAGACATACGCGGAGGCAGGCGCCGATTGCGTACTCGTCGCAAGGAACCTGTCCGGCTGCCAGAGAGAGGCTGAAAGAATCGGAAAGACATACGGCATCCGGGCGGCGGGTAAATCGATAGACGTCCGCAATTCCAAATCCGTCGACCGTATCATTCAGGAGGTCGTCAACGAATTCGGCATGATTGATATCCTGGTCAACAGCGCGGGTATCCCGGGAAGCGAGAAGCCCGTGCTCAAGATGACCGATGAGGACATGGACGAGGTCATGAGTGTGGATTTCCGCGGGACATTTCTTGTCTCGAGGGCGGTGGCCCAAGTGATGGCGAAGCAGAAGAGCGGAAGGATAATCAACATATCTTCCATCCTGGGAAAGCTCGCCGCCCGCAACATGGCAGGATACTGTGCAAGCAAGGCGGCCGTGATCCAGTTGACGCGGGTAATGGCCCTTGAATTGATGCGCGACAACATCCAGGTGAATGCCCTCTGCCCCGGTTATTTCAAGACGGATTTCAATTCCGAGTTTTTTGAATCGGACATCGGCAAGGGATTGATCAAGAAGATGATCCCGATGAACAGGGTCGGCGATCTTGCCGAATTGAAATCAACGGCGCTCTATCTCGCTACCTGTCCGCCTTTCATGACGGGATCCGAGATCTACATCGACGGCGGCCATACTATTGTATGACAGAGGGAAAAAGGGTTGCACTGAAATACTGCGGCGGATGCAATCCGGAATTCGACCGCGTCGAATACTATCGGAGGATCAAGGTGGTCGCAGGAGATTCCATTGAATGGGTCACGCTCGATGATCCCGGGCTCGAGGCGGTGCTCCTGATTATGGGCTGTCCTACAGCATGCCCGGAGCGGACATTCGCCGTCGCAGATATGAACGTTGTATCCATCAGGGATAATACAGGCGCTCCCGAAGACATCGTAAAAAAATTATTGAAAGAGAGGAAGAAATGAAGATCAAGACCAAGGAAGACTACATCAAGAGTTTAAATGATCAGAAGGTGCTGATCTATTACAACGGGAAAAAGGTTGAAGACCGTACGACCTTCCCGGCTTTCGTCCCCCATATCAACTCCGCGGCAAAGACGTACGAGCTGGCGCTCATGCCCGAGCATGAGGACCTGCTGACCGCCAAGAGCAATCTGACCGGCAAGAAGATAAGCAGGTTCACCCATATCCACCAGTCCGTCGATGACCTCATCAAGAAGGTACAGATGCTCCGGCTCATCGCGCATGAGACGGCAAGCTGCTTCCAGCGCTGCGTGGGCTTCGATGCGATCAACTCCCTCTACATGACGACCTACGAGATAGACGAGAAGAAGGGTACAAAATATTTCCCCCGGTTTCTCGAATACCTGAAGAGACTCCAGGAAGAGAACTTCATGCTCGTGGGCGGAATGACGGACCCCAAAGGCGACCGCTCGAAGAGACCGAGCCAGCAGGCGGACCCGGATCTCTTCACGCGTGTAGTCGAGAAGAAGAAGGACGGCATAGTGATACGGGGCGCGAAGGCCCATCAGACGGGCGCGGTCAACAGCCATGAGATCATGATCATGCCCACCCAAGCGATGGGCGAAGGTGACGAGGCATACGCAGTGTGCGCGGCCATCCCCCTCGATGCCAAGGGTGTGACGCTTATTTTCGGACGCCAAAGCAACGAGGAGAGGAAGTTCGAGTGCGGGATAGACGCAGGGAACTGCGAGTTCGGCATGGTGGGCGGCGAAGCCCTCGTTGTCTTCGAGGACGTGTTTGTACCGTGGGAGAGGGTCTTCATGTGCGGTGAGACCGATTTCACGGGCTTGCTCGTGGAGAGGTTCGCGACATTGCACAGACAGAACTACGGCGGCTGTAAGGGAGGTGTATCGGATATCGTGATCGGGGCCAGCGCCCTTGCGGCACAGTACCAGGGGACATTGAATGCCTCGCACATCAAGGACAAGCTGGTCGAGATGCTCCACCTTGCAGAGACAGTCTACTCCGGCTCTGTCGCCTGTTCGGCCATGGGCTCGAAGACGAAGAGCGGCGCCTACTATCCCGATCCGCTCCTTGCCAACTGCACGAAGCATAACATCACGCGCGTCATCTATGAGATATCGAGGCTCGCCCAGGATATCGGCGGCGGCATCATGGCGACACTTCCCTTCGACAAGGACCTGAGGAGTCCCGAGATAGGGAAGTACGTTGAGAAGTACATGAAGGGTGTTGAAGGCGTATCCACCGAGACGAGGATGAAGATACTGCGGCTTCTCGAGAACATGACGGGTGGCACGGCGCTTGTCGAGAGCATGCACGGCGCCGGCTCGCCGCAGAGCCAGAGGGTCATGTATCAGAGACTTGGAAAACTTAATGAGAAGATGAAGATGGCAAAGAAGATTGCGAAGATCAATGAATGATCGGGGAGAAATTAATTTGATCGACGCAGTAAGTCTTTTTGAATTTCATGTAATAATAAAAAGAGAGGAGGCGATGCCGGGCAGAGATCCATTAGGAACAGGGAAACCGGTGGCGGGGAAAGCAGCTGCAGGTCGCCGCCGGAATGACAGCATGTCATCCATGTTCAGTATGCAATGCAGACCTTGTAAATAAAAAAGGGGGTATAATAAATAATGAATGCAGGCGTAAAAAAAGCTTGGGGATATCGCCATGTGGTATTGATTATCATCTGGTTCGTTTATCTCATCAACTACTTTGACCGTATTTCGGTATTAACATTCCTTCCGTTTATCCAGAAGGACCTCATGCTGACGGCCGTCCAGATCGGGTGGCTGGGTTCGATCTTCTTCTTCGGATATTCTTTGGCACAGTTCTTAGCCGGATATCTTGCCGACAAGATCGGCCCGAAGAAGACGATGAACATCGCCGTGTGGGTGTTCACGATCATTACCGGTGTCACCGGCTTCGTCCAGAACTTCTGGCAGTTTATCGTCCTCCGTCTCAGCCTGGCGGTCGGCGAAGGACAGCACTTCGCGCCTTCCATGAGGATGATCGCGAATTGGTTCCCGAGGGAAGAGAAAGGCAGGGCAAACGGCTTCTTCTCGACTACGTGGGCCGTCGCTCCGGCAATCGTCCCGATCCTTGTCACGCAGCTCGCGGCGGGCTTCTTCGGAGGCGCCTGGCGGCCCGTGTTCTTCGTGCTTGCCATCCCCGGCTTCCTCTGCATCTGGCTTCTCTGGAAATATGTCAACGATTCACCGAAGGCAATGTTTGAGGCGGGCAAGGTAACGAAAGAGGAACACGAACTGATCACGGCTTCCGTAAGTGTCGAAGCGAGTGAGCACGGCAAGACCTACAGCAGCAAGATCTACGCGACGGATGTCCAGTTCTATCTTTACACGATCGGATTGGTGATCATGCTCATGATCTACTGGGGAATGACGACCTGGATCAGCACGTTCCTCGTAAAGCAGCACGGCATGGATTTGAAGAAAATGGGATTCTATGCATCCCTGCCATACATCGTGGCGTTTTTCGCGATGTACATCGGCGGCTGGATGGCGGACAAGTGGTTCCACGGAAAACCCAAGGTCGTCACGATCATCTCCTTCCTGGGCTGCATCCCGGCCCTTTTATTCATCGGCCATGTTTCCAAGGGAGATACCAACATGCTGCTTCTGGGTCTCGCCATCGGCGGCTTCTTCGTAAACCTCGCCTGGGGCATGATGTACTCCTTCCCCTCCTGGCGTTATCCCAAGGAAGTGGTCGGCCGCGCAGTCGGCGTATCGAACGGTGTCGGTCAGTTTGGCGCCTTCATATCGCCAATGATTGCGGGATACCTGGTCATCACGCTTCCGGATAACACATACGACTTCGGAAACGTATTCACGTTCTGGTCTGCGCTTGCGTTTGTAGGTGCGATTGCGATTTCGTTCCTCAGGGAAAAATCGATTGTCGATTTCTCCGGCTTTGAAACGCAGGACAAGAAGGCTTAAGAAGGAAATTTGATTTAGAAGAAATTGTTGTGTGGGAAAAGAGGCTCTGCGGTCACGTACCGCGGAGCCTCTTTTTTGCTTTTTGATCAGTCTGTGTCCTTAATTACACAAGAGCCTTAATGTAGACTGTCATAATTGTTCTTGACATGGTGTCATTATGACACTAGAACGGCATCAATTATGACATGGAATAAGGGGCGGCGGATTATTTTTTTGTTCTGAAAAATAAAAAAAGGAGGGCAGTTCCCTGCCCTCTCCATCGCGGTTTTATCGCAAAATATAACTCAATTTTTTTGTCCGGCTTCTTTTAAGATATCTCCCCTGTAAGTACCCATCTTGCTTTTGTATAATCTCAGAACGCATGACGCCTTAATATTCCTCCCTGCGCAGACTCCGTCCATACTGAGCTTCACGTCAGCATAGTCGTTACAATCTCCCAGTTGGTCGCACGTGGTCTGAGGGGCGCCCATGTTGTCAACGACGACGTTCATCTTTTCACACCCCAGTTTCGCCTTGACAATCTCGGCAATCGTCTCATCCGACACTCCCCAGGGTCTGCCCGGTTTGCTTTCGCTGCAGGAGAAGACAGTGGCAACACCAAGGATCGCTATTAACACAATAACTATTTCCCACTTCTTTCTCATGGTGTGTCCCATAAAAAGGGGAACTAGCATAAAATCGCCAGAATCACAAAAAAGAAAAGGTCATAAACCTACGTTGAGACTTGTAACCTCAACATGGTGCCGGAGCCCGGGGTCGAACCGGGATGACCTTGCGGTCGGGGGATTTTGAGTCCCCTGCGTCTACCAATTTCACCACTCCGGCACTGCTCTGTGATTATAAAAGGGCCTGCCAATTGTCAAGAAAAATGTATTGACATGCGCGAAAGCCCTGTGCTAATTCCCTTGTCCTTGTTGAGGATTCTCCCTATGTGGGGCTGTAGCTCAGATGGGAGAGCGCTTGAATGGCATTCAAGAGGTCACGAGTTCGATCCTCGTCAGCTCCACCAACTTCCCTTGCAGTAGAGATACTGCTGTACGTTTCTCTGGAGTCTCGCGCGTGGCTCTTCAAGTATCTATCAAAACTAACTGAACGACAGGGTCTTTGTATCCGCTAAAATGTGAGGAAGATAGAAATGGCTCTAACAAAATTTGATCTCGTTGAAATGATCTACGGTGCACTTGACCTGCCGAAGAATGAGTGCATCAAGCTGGTCGAGAGCTTCTTCGATATTATCAAGGATGAGCTCGTCCAGGGCAATGATGTGATGATCTCGGGATTTGGAAAATGGTCGGTCAAGAATAAGAACTCCAGGTACGGTCGGAATCCTCAGACCGGAGAGAGGATTACCATTGATGCGAGGAGGGTAGTGACCTTCAAGGGTGCGGAGAACCTGAAAACGGACATCAATTCCGGTTCTTGATACCGATAAAATAAAGCGTCCGTAGATCAGGGAGGAAGTCGATGACGGAAAAAGCGCCGGAACGGTTTGACGACGTGTCTGTAATCTGCAAGGCGAACATCTTCTTTGAGGGCAAAGTAATCAGCCATACCGTCCTGTTTAAAGATGGCAGTAAGAAGACGATAGGCGTCATTCAGCCGGGATCCTACAAGTTCAACACTGATGCCCCGGAAAAAATGGAGATTACCGCGGGGAATTGTATGGTGCGGCAAGCCGGCATTCGGCAATGGAACAGCTACGCGGCGGGTAATTTTTTTCAGGTGCCCGGTCAATCCTTTTTTGAAATAGTCGTAGACGGAAACGCCGTCGAATACATCTGCTCGTTCGGATGATCATGATGAAGGTAAACGACCTCCTACAGCATGCACCGGCTTTCAATCGCTGGGTGGATGACCTGCTGGCGAGACACGAATCGTCGGCCAGACAGGTTACCGCCTATGGATTTCGGAGACTGTCACAGTTCTTCAGCCCGGAGACGATTGAGGCGGCCAGGTGCGTCGAGGTGGACAGTGTACCGAAGATCCCGTGGCAAGAATTTGGTTTACCCGTTCCCAAAGGAATGGACGTCGACTTTGAAGGAATCACATTCCGCAATACCTACTTTCTCAGACGAAAAGAGGCAAACCAAGAATCCCTGCACTTTCATGAAATGGTACACGTGGTCCAGTGGCAGATGCTCGGCAATGACCTTTTTCCTTTAATCTACGTCCTTGATGCCCTCAAAGGAAGTTACCAGACAAATATCCTGGAAGTTATCACTCGTGAGGTTACAGACTTTTTTGTGAAGGCCGAAGAACCATTCAACGCTGAATTTATCATAGCTGCATGGATCGGTCAAAATCTGCCTCCGATTTTCACGCAGTTCATAAAAGGCGAACTCTGATTTAGAAGTAATGAATTTTAATATGATCCATCCATTTTGATAAGAATCGTTCTCATCGCCTCTTGATATCTCCCCCGCCTTCATCCCTCTATAATTACTAGATTAAAGATATTCGTGAGTTTGGCCGAAAAGGTATGTAGAGTTCTTTGCGGTTGTGCAGCATTCATAGAAGAGTGGCACTGTATCACGGATGATTGACAGGATGCCCAATGGAAGAAAAGAAAGAAAATGTCGGCGTTCTTTTCCGTAAGTTCCATACGTGTGAAGCATACGTAAGGCAGGGCAAAATTGCAGCTTGCATCACCCTGCTCCTGGAGGTCCTGGAAAAGCTGTCGTCAGCTCAGTTGCTCAATAATGAAAAAGAAACGCTTATCAACGGCATTTATACCCTTCAGCGAGCGCTTGCTGCCCACAAGAACTTCAAGGAAATATTCGGCCCCGTAACATTTAACGACACGGATATAAAGACGACCTATGAATTTCTGAAACAGCTTCAGGCCGCGCATGAAGAGGACCTTCGAGATCGGATGAAATCGGAATCGTCACAAGACGAGCCGGAAAAACTCGACGTGAATGGTATTCCCGGACCCGATGCAGAGGCCATACGGGAACGGGCAACTGCCGCTATTAAATATTTAGATGACGGCAATGTACCAAAAGCTAATGAAACGATCGACGGCATCGACGAGGTAATCTCGTATATCACGGAGCATTACAACACTCTGGGTATACAGTTCCGCAAGGAGTCAGATTATGAAAACGCCCTTCAATGCTTCGTGAAGGCTCTTTCCATATATTCAATGGATGAAGGTTTGCACTATAATATGGCCCGCGTCTATTATGAAGTGGGCAACAGAGGCAAGGCTCGCGAATGCTTGAGCAAGGCCCTGGATATCAATCCCGAATTTCAAGAAGGCCAGCGATTCGATGACTTCCTGTTAAAGTTTAACACCCTCTAAGAGCATGGAAAAATCGCGGGAAGTTATTAGCCTTCTGAGAAGGGTTTTTAAAAAAGTACGAAGGAACTGTAGTTTTCCAAGATAATCGCGGAATACGGTCCGTTTCCACAAGGAGAAATCATGTCCGCTTTTCATAAGCACGTCGATACCTCGGCATCAACCACGCCCCTTGATCTCACAAATAAAAGAATCATCGTTATCGAAGACTTTCTCAGCTTCCGCATGACGCTCAGGAATATGCTGCGCACGTTCAATTGCACAAGCATTGACGAAGCCGAAAACGGCGAGGAAGCAATCAGAAAAATGGCCGATAAGCGGTATGACATCATCCTCTGCGATTATAATCTGGGCCCGGGCAAGGACGGCCAGCAGGTGCTCGAGGAAGCAAGGTTCCGGGAGTTCATGAGCCCCAGCAGCGTATTTGTGATGATTACCGCGGAAAATACCATGGATATGTTTATGGGGGTCATGGAATACAACCCCGACGACTATCTTATCAAACCCTTTACCAAGGAAGCCCTCGGAAAGAAATTGCGGGACCTCGTTAGAAAAAAAGAAAACCTCAAAGACATCGAAAAGGCGATCGAGAAACAGGAGTACACAACGGTTATCGAGCTTTGCGACGAACTCATCGACTCCAATGTCAAGAATCTCTCCGAGCTCCTCAAGATGAAGGGTGAGTTTCTGATAAAGAAGACAAGCTATGACGCGGCAGAGGCCTTCTATGAAAAGGTTTTGACGATGGGAAACCTCCCCTGGGCCATGCTCGGCCTGGGACGCGTAAAATTCAGTAAAGGTCACTTCGAGGACGCGAAAACAATATTTGAAAATCTCATCGCAAAGAATGGCAAGCTGGCAGCGGCGTACGACTGGCTGGCCAAGACTCACGACAAAATGGGAAATCCGGCGGAAGCTCAGCAGACGCTAATGCAAGCCGTTCGGGTATCACCGAAAGCAATTCTTCGTCAGAAAAGCCTCGGCAGGCTCGCATACAAGAACAAGGACCTCCCGACGGCGGAAAGGGCCTTCAAAGAAACGATCAAGCAGGGCAGGTTTTCTATCTATAAAGATCCGGCTGATTATACGACTCTGGCCAAGGTATTTGTCGATGGGGGTCTGCCGGGCCAGGGCCTCAATGTCCTTAAAGACGCCAACCAGGAATTCCCGAACGATACCGGGGCGGCTGTTCAAATTTCAGCCACCGAATGTATTGTTTATCACGAGATGAGAAAACCGAAAGAGGCAAAACAGGCCGCTGAAAAGGCGGCAAAGGCGGCATTAGAAATCGAAGAACATAAAATCCCCACGGACGCGAAGCTTGACCTGGCCAAGGCCTATTTCTTGACCGGTGAAGAAGACAAAGGAATCGCCGTCGTCTCACACCTTGTTCAAAACGACCATGAAGATAAAGAAGTTATTGAGCGCGTCCGAAACGTCTTCAAGGACCTGCACATGGATGAAAAGGGATCGAGGATCATTAATGCGGCTCGCGACGAAGTAATAAAGCTGAATAACGAAGGAGTCAAATTGGTTCGGGAGGGCAATCTTGACAAGGCCGTAGGATATTTTAAGAAGGCAGCCCTGACGCTTCCCGGAAACAAGATCATCAATGCAAATGCAGCCTATTCTCTCATCCTTTATATGAAGAAGTATGGATCGGAGAACTCCTATATGGAAGAAGCGGGTGAATATCTCGGCCGCGTAAAGCAGATTGACCCCTCTTACAGGGACCTTCCAAAGCTGCAGGAAATATACTCGGAACTGACGGCGGTGGCATGACATGGATGCTGAAATGGATTTTTCGGATATTCTGGCCTCTACGCTTCATGATACGAAGAACTCCATGGGAATGCTTTTCAATACCCTGGAAGAAGTCATCGGGCGCTGCAAGGAACAGGACTGCGAGGCTTATCAGGGGTTCTACACGCTGCAGTACGAGGTCAAACGGATCAACAACAATCTCATACGGCTGCTGTCTCTCTACAAAGCATCGCGGGACCAGTTTCAAATCAACGTGGATTACTACTCGGTTCCCGAGTTCGTCGAGGATGTCATCATGCAAAACGAGCCTGTCCTCACGTCCAAGGGAATTAACGTCGAAGTGGAATGCCCGGATGATCTCTTCTGGACCTTCGACCCGGGACTGGTTGCAGGCGTGCTCGATAATATCCTGAATAATGCCTTTCGCTATACGAGAAAAAAACTGCAGGTCTCGGCGAAGAAAGAGTCCGGCTATCTTTTCATTTGTATCGAGGATGACGGGTCCGGCTATCCCGAATGTATGCTGGTTGAGATGGGCAAGGATGGTCACTTTAAGAAGAACGTGAATTTTGACACGGGCAGCACGGGGCTCGGACTGTACTTTGCGATGCTTGTCGCAAAATCCCATACGAACGAAAATAAAAAAGGTTATATCTCGATCACCAACGGCGGGAAATACGGCGGCGGCGTCTTCACCATTGCTATTCCGTAAGATCATCGATCCGCTCATCGGTTGGCAGACTACTGGAAGAAGCCCTGAGAATTTATGCGCCAATGCGGCACCAAGTGGGCCATATTTCTTTTAAGTCTAAAAGATTGGTTGGAGAGGGGAGAAGGCCGTCCCACCCCTTATGATATAAGAATCAGTGTTGATGATTAACAACCATTATGCGGTCTGACGCAAATCGTTAGCGATTGAGTCGGGCCAATGCTCATTCTTTGCAAATGACAGGGCTGAACCGCCAATTTGAGTCTTTCACTGCTAATCTCCCTGCAACGGCGCATTAGACAATCCTCTGTGCCATTGACGCTTTCAGAAGACAACCCTCAAACAGACAGTGGAAATTTGTTCGCGATTGGTGTATAAGATGGAACCGGTTTGGTAAGGGCCATCACATCAATGAGCCCTTGTCACGGATCAATCTTTTATTCTTTAGGCATCGATAATCCCTGCTCAAAAAGAGAACGGATATTTTGAAAGGAGAGAGATTATGAAATATTTTTGCATCGCGTTGATTCTGATTGTCATTCCTGCTTCCTCTTTCGCGCAGACGAGCGCGGTTTCCTTTTTGGAAGGCAATTGGACTTGTAGGTTCGTTGGAGTGGAAGCTCAATATCAAGTGCATTACACCGTAAAAGGGACTCAGGTGGAAGAGAGGGGCTCCACCAATTTTGTAGCCATTTACAATGCAGAACTCAATGGAGACAACTTGATATTTTCAGGAAGATCGACATCAAATCCGGAGTACGGGGAGATCGTTGAAATGATGAAAGTTTTGAATAATCGTACAATACAGAAATACGCAAATCGATTTCGCGGAAATGAGAATAAAGTGAACATTGTTTGCAGCAAGAATTGATCAAAGGGAGGGGTTTCTTTTCAGAAGAGGTTAGGATGATGAAATATCTGCACATCGCTTTCCTGCTAATCCTCATTCCCGTTATCTCCTTTGCACAGACGAGGTCGATCATTTCCGAAGGTTCTTATAACATGGGAGATGCCGAAACCCCCACTGTTGCGGAGAGCAGGGCGTTGTTAAACGCCAAGAGAGCGGCACTTGAACAGGCTGGCACTTACGTCGAGAGCTATTCGAAGACAATAAATTATCAACTGACTGAAGACGAGGTGAAGGTCATTGCTTCCGGCCTTATGGAAGTTAACGTTTTGGAGAAGAAGAGAACCATTGTCGGCGATGGATTACATTTTTGGGTGAAAATCGAGGCCAGGATCAACCCGGAAAAAATGGAGACCATGGCTGCTCGCGTGAAGGAAAAATCGATAATCGAGGATTACAAAAAGATACAAAAAGAATATGAGAAAAGCCGCAAGGAAATAGCCCTCCTGAAAAGACAATTGTTGGCTGCAAAGAAGGAAAAGGATAAAAAGAAAATCGAGACGCTGATCGAAAGCGATGAACGATCCTTCCAGGCCAACGAGTGGTTTGAGAAGGGTTCCGTCTACAATCTTAATTATGAGCATGATAAAGCGATAGAGGCATACACCAACGCGATTCTCCTCAATCCAAATTATGCAGAGGCATACGAAAGGAGGGGAATAGCGTATTTCAATAAAGGAAATCTGGAGCAAGACCAGCATCTTTTTGATCAAGCTGTCCAAGACTTAAAGAGGGTAACTCTACTCAAACCGAACACCCACGCGGCTTTTTGGGCGCAGGGAATAGTCGATATTTCCTCTAAGCGTTACGATAAGGCCATTGAGTCTTTCAACAAGGCTGTGGCCCTTGATCCCAATAGCGAACTGGGATACCTCGGCCGGGGAGTAACCTATTACGCCATGAAACAACCCGATCGGGCGCTCGAAGAATACACCAAGGCAATAGCGACAAAAGGTTTCTGGCAGGCCATATCTTACATGAACAGGGCCGGTGTCTATATCCAGAAGGGCCAGCGTGACATGGCGATTCGAGATATGGATCAGGCCATCGCTTTAGCACCCAATAACGCCCATTTCTATTACATGCGCGGACTCCTGTATGAGTTGATGAATAAGACGGACAGGGCCGTCGTCGACCTGGAAAGGGCGTGCACGATGGGCAACAATAATGGATGTGGGTGGTTGAAAAAGGTGCAGGAGCATGCATACGCTTCCAATAGGCTTTTGTTCCTTGAAGGTGATTGGAGTTGCAATTTCGTGGGCGTGTCCGCTCAATATCAAGTGCACTACACCGTACAAGGGACTCAGGTGGAAGAGAGGGGCTCCACCAATTTTGTAGCCATTTACAATGCAGAACTCAATGGAGACAACCTGATATTTTCGGGAAGATCGACATCAAATCCGGAATACGGAGAGATCGTTGACATGATCAAGGTTTTGAATAACCGTACTATACAGAAATATGCTAATCGATTTGGCGGCGTTGAGCATAGCGTCAACATCGTTTGCAATAAAAGATAAGGATAGAATAAGACAAACAAGATTGACATGAGTCAATAATACCGAAAGAGATTCTTTCACGAGGCATTCTTTCTATCGGTGCAAAACTGTCTGTTGGCGGCTAACACATTGAGCCTGTTGAGTTTAACCATGCGATGATTGAACTCGGGGTTTACGCTGCTGTAATTCTCGCGATCGGCATCACTCGCAGATTATTTCCTGTAGAAGGCGAAAAATAGTTACTCAGATAAGGAATGGTAACGACAGGCCGCTCAGCCATCAAAATCAATTAAGGGTTAGCTTGAATTAGCTGACCTTTTTCTAGTATGCTATACAAGTAGCGTCTCACTGTTTGGATAATCCTTCACAACCTCCCTTTCACAAAGGCGAGTGTTGACGGGCTTGAGCTTGTTTTTGTTCGACTGAAAATCGGGGACGATGAATGAAAGAATTTGATCGGAACACGCTCGCAGAATTCAACGGGCAGAATGGGAAGGAAATCTATATCGCCCACAAGGGAAAGATCTACAACGTGACCGGGAGCAAGATGTGGGCGGGCGGCCTGCACATGAAACGCCATCACGCCGGTCTCGATCTCAGCGCGGATATTGAGGCGGCACCCCACGGGGAAGAAGTGTTTGACAGATACCCGCAGATAGGCACGTTAAGCGAGAAGAAGGAACCGGAGACACAAATACCGGCGATCCTTGCGTCCCTTCTCGAACGCTATCCCTTTCTAGAGAGGCATCCGCATCCGATGACTGTCCACTTCCCCATCGTCTTTTTTCTGTCTGCTGTCTTCTTCGACATCCTTTATCTTTTTTACGGCACAGATTCATTCGCAAGCACTGGGCTGTATTGCCTTATAGGCGGAACACTCTTCATGCCGGTTGCAATGTTGACAGGGCTCCTTACCTGGTGGCTCAACTACCTTGCGAAACCGATCCGGGCCGTGGTGATAAAGATCGTGCTCTCCTGCATTCTTCTCGTTCTTGCATGCGGCACACTCTTGTGGAAAATAGCAGCCCCCGGGATCATGGACACCCCGGATATCGCAAGGGTCGTGTACATCGCCGTCATCCTGTCTTTCGTGCCCATCGTATCCGTCATCGGCTGGCTGGGTGCAACTCTGACGTTCCCCATCGAAAAGAAATAATGCCCCGAACCCGCACCTCTTTCGTGTGAGACGGCGCATGTTTGGGCAGAAAAGTCGGAAATAAATTGACATTCGAGTGAGAGAGATAACAGCGAGAGATCCTTAGAAAATATTTTGTTTGACTTGTAGGCTAATTTCTTCTAAGAAACAACAGATTCAAACCCCTCATGGCACGGCAACAGCAACGTGCCATGTCCCTTTTTATAGTTAAGGAGGATACTATGAAACGCCTGTCTATCTTCGCAACAATACTCTTTGTCATCGGTCTTTTCTCCGCAAGTGCGCTTGCCCAGGACGTGCTCAAGCTGGGGATACCTCTCCCGCTC
>DATJBN010000283.1:0-5348 GCA_035515335.1 Syntrophales bacterium
CGCAGTGTTAATTGCAGCCCAATCCATATCTGAGGCTCCCGGAAGTAAATTGTGGGCTGAAGAATCAAGAAAGAGCGATGACCAGATCACGAAAAACGCGGCAGGAACTACTGGACGAGGTGGACGCCCTGAGATCCCGTCTTGAGGAAGCTGAAGAGACTCTTCGCGCAATCCGCTGCGGCGAGGTGGATGCTCTGGTTGTTTCAACGGCGCAGGGTGATCAGGTTTTCACCCTGAAGAGCGCTGACCATCCCTACCGGATGGTCGTTGAGAATATCCACGAAGGCGCCGTCACACTCCTACCTGATGGAACAATCGTCTATGCGAACAAGTGCTTTGCAGACATGCTGGGTCTTGCACTCGAAAAGATAATAGGTTCTTTCTTTCATTACTTCGTCCACGAAAGCAGGAAGAAGGACTTTCTCATACTCCTGGGGAATAGCCTGGCCGGGATACAGAAGGGCGAGTTCCTGCTACGTACCGCGTGCGACGCGTATCTTCCCGTCTCTATCGCCATAAATCCTCTCCCAATAGACGGACAGATGTCGGTGACTATGGTCATTACGGACATCACCGAACAGAAGAAGAGAGAAGATCGGTTGGACTTTGAAGTAAGAAAACGGACCACCCAGTTAGAGAAGATTTCGGAAGAGCTGAAGGCGCAGAATTTGGAGCTTCAGGCCATTCAGCTGCAACTCGAAGAAGAACAGAGGGCCCTTCAAGAAGGTTCGGCACAGCTTAAAGAAATGAACAAGGAAATGGAGAGCTTCACCTACTCCGTCTCTCATGACCTGCGTGCTCCCCTGCGTGCCATTGATGGATACTCGCGCATGATCCTGAGAAAACAGGGCGATAAATTTGATGAAGATACTGTACGCAAATTCAATGAAATAAGGATGAATACGCAGATGATGGGCCGGCTCATCGATGAGCTCCTCGCATTCTCCCGCCTGGGCAAGATGGAAATAAGCAAATCGAAGCTTGACATAGGCACTATCATACAAGAAGTATGGAAAGAGCTGCGCGCCATCAATCCAGAGAGGGAGATGGTGCTGATTCTGAACAGCCTTCCGGTTGCTTATGGGAATAGAGCGCTCATCAAGCAGGTTTATATTAACATCCTTTCCAATGCCGTCAAGTTCACGAAACATCGCCAGGAGACGCGTATTGAAGCGGGTGGCTCTAATGAGGGAGGTGAGGCCGTGTTTCATGTAAAAGACAACGGTGTCGGCTTCGATATGGCATACCACGACAAGCTGTTCGGTTTGTTTCAGCGCCTCCACAACAACCCCGACTTTGAGGGCACTGGTGTAGGTCTGGCAACGGTCCAGAGAATCGTTTACAGGCACGGCGGGCGGCTATGGGCGGAAGGAAAAGTAAATGAGGGAGCGACATTCTATTTCACGCTGCCCTCATCAGGCACACAAGGTGGTGAGACGTTTCTAAAAAAGAAAGAAGATCCGAGTTAAACATTTATTTCTATAATCGTTAGGCCTTAATGACGGGAAGATTCAATAATAGGCAGGTGTAATCGAGAGTCCGGCACATATTGATTTGACATAGTCTTTTAAATTAATTTTTTTTACTTTTGTCCTTTTGTTATTCCAAAACACAATCGTAATATCACTTATTAATCCCATCTCTTTTTCAATTACGATAAATATGTCACGCATTTCTGATGCTACTAAAGGTAGAAATGGCCAGTGATTGAGTGTGATCGAACATTCTTCTCATCTGTGGAATTGGAGATAATCTGGTATCATGAATTCGCTGATATAGGTGCATTGTGCTGTGAAGAAGAATATCCTGATAACCGGCCTCCCGGGCATAGGTAAGACAACCCTCATAGTGAAGATCATTGAGGCTATGAAAGATGTCGATCCGGTCGGTTTCTATACGGAAGAGATCAGGGAGCAGGGTATTAGGAAGGGATTTTCTCTGATCAGTGCGAGCGGTGATCGAAGCATATTATCCCATGTAGATATTAAGACCAGGTTTAGAGTCGGCAAATACAGTGTTGATGTGGCAGGTTTTGAAGCCTTTATTGAGCGGATTCCTTTTTTTGATGACAAGACCGCCGTAATCGTAATTGATGAGATTGGAAAGATGGAATGCTCTTCGACAAAATTTACAAAACTTGTGAGTGCTTTACTGGAGTCGGAGAAATTATTTATAGCAACGATAGCCCTTAAAGGTGAAGGATTTATCGCGGAGGTTAAAAGGCGGCCTGATGTTGAACTGTATGAGATGACCAGGGATAACAGAAATGATTTGCTCCAGAGAATCCTGAATTACACATCAGCAGGGCCCTCCCATTAAAATCCCTCTAAATCTCCCTTTATAAAAGGGGGACTTGATTTAATTGTCTTTGCCATTCCCGTCTCTTTTTTCCGTCATTCTTACTGAGACAAGAAACTATGTCTTAGAAATACTGGATTCCCTTTGGAGCCTGCCCTCGAATGTACTGATCGGGGGAGGGAATGACAATATATCTCATTGCCTATTGTTTTTAGCCAAAGGTGTGGTATGGAAGATTTGAACTAATTTTCTAAAGCATTAGTATCAAGAGAAGGCATTACATGAACAAGTTCCACATCGTTACCGAGTTTGAACCAAAGGGAGACCAGCCAAAGGCCATCGCGGAGCTTATCGAAGGTGTCGAGAAGGGAGATCCCCACCAGGTTCTCCTTGGGGTAACGGGTTCCGGCAAGACCTTCACCATAGCTAACGTTATTCAGGCTGTTCAGAGGCCTGCTCTTGTAATTGCCCACAACAAGACACTGGCAGCTCAGCTCTACGGCGAATTCAAGATGCTGTTCCCGGAGAATGCCGTCGAGTACTTTGTCAGCTACTATGACTACTATCAGCCTGAAGCCTACATACCGAGTACGGATACCTATATTGAAAAAGATTCCTCCATCAACGAGGAAATCGATAAACTGCGCCATTCCGCGACCCATTCCCTTTTGGACCGCAATGATGTCATCATCGTAGCGAGTGTGTCCTGTATTTACGGTCTCGGCTCTCCGGAAGCATATTACGGGATGCTGCTCCGCCTGGAAGAGGGTCTGGAGATTCCACGGGATGAGATGCTGGCCCGGCTGGTGGAGATCCAGTATGAGCGCAATGACATTGATTTTCACCGGGGAACTTTCCGTGTCCGGGGCGATGTCGTGGAAATCTTTCCGCCGTATGAAGAGGAAAAAGCGATCCGGGTGGAATTTTTCGGAGACACTATCGAGTCCATCGCCATGGTGGATCCCCTCCGGGGAAGAAAACTGAATGCCGTGCAGAAAATGGCCATCTATCCCGGTAGCCACTATGTAACAACCAGAGACAATCTGAAACGTGCCATTTACGCAATCAGGGAAGAGCTTGAAGAAAGGCTACAGGAGCTGCACAGGGAGAACAAGCTGCTTGAGGCGCAGAGACTGGAACAGCGAACGAAGTTCGACATGGAAATGATGGAAGAGATGGGCTACTGCCAGGGAATAGAAAACTATTCACGCCACCTCACAGGAAGGAAGCCAGGGGAGCCGCCTCCAACCCTGATGGAATACCTTCCCGAAAATGCGCTGGTCGTCATTGACGAAAGCCATGCCACCATTCCCCAACTGGTCGGCATGTACCGGGGTGACAGATCACGAAAAGAGACGCTGGTGAACTACGGCTTCCGCCTCCCGTCCGCCCTCGATAACCGGCCCTTGATGTTCGCTGAATACGAACGCTTCGGGAAACAGAGGATATATGTATCGGCGACACCGTCCGTATATGAACTGAAGAAGGCGCGGGGACGAGTTGTAGAGCAGATCATACGGCCCACGGGCCTTATGGATCCGGAGATCATCGTGAAGCCTGTAAAACACCAGGTTGACGATCTCCTCGCGGAGATCCATGACAGGGAGAAAAAAGGCGAGCGGGTGCTGGTAACGACCTTGACCAAGAGAATGGCGGAGAATCTGAGCGCGTATTACGGGAATCTCGGTGTCAAGGTGAAGTATCTTCATTCGGATATCCACACCCTGGAACGGGTCAGTATTATCCGGGACCTGCGTTTAGGTGAGTTTGATGTCCTGGTTGGAGTTAATCTCTTGAGGGAGGGCCTCGATATTCCTGAAGTGTCTTTGGTTGCTATCTTGGACGCCGACAAGGAAGGCTTTCTGCGCTCTGAGCGCTCCTTGATCCAAACCAGCGGAAGGGCAGCAAGGAATCTGTCGGGACAGGTGATCATGTATGCCGACAAGATAACCGACTCAATTAAGAACTGTCTCAACGAGACAAAAAGACGAAGAGAAATCCAGGGGCGTTATAACGAGGAACACCATATCACTCCCGAGACCATCAAGAAATCCATTAACGATATACTTGCATCCATCTATGAAGCCGATTATGTTACTGTGCCTGTCGCCTCCGAAGACGGGAAGATTTATTTTTCAGAAGATGAACTTCCCGTCATGATCAGGAAATTAAAAGTGGAGATGAACGAGGCGGCGAAGAATCTTGAGTTTGAGAAGGCAGCCAAGCTCCGGGATCAGATCAAGGAATATACTGGTATTTTGCTGGAAATGGGAGAAGAAGTTTGAGAAAGCGTACGCCGATTGCCGCAATATTTATAAGCCTCTTGTTTCTGATTATTGCCGAACCTGTATCTGCTGAAGGCTTGGCAGATCAGGTAAATGGGCATATCAGAGAAAGAATCAAAACATTGGAAAGTTCTCCGAATATGAGATGCGGAGAAGGGCTGTCTTGCGAATCGGTACTGCTGCCGAAATTCTATTCCGAGCGGTATTTTCAACCGGCATGGAGTGATGATAATGGACCGATTCCCTATGTGAAAGATTTTCTTGCAGTGATTTACATGGCGTATCGTGAAGGGTTAAACCCGGAAGACTATCATCCGAGAAAGATCAAAGCGGTGATTGCTGAGCTTAATGAACGTCGCATCAAAGGAGAACCGTTGGACGTGGTGAAGCTTACCGATCTTGACCTGATACTGACGGATGCCTTTCTCCTTTATGCATCGCATCTGCTTGAGGGCCGCGTAGATCATCAGAGTTTTTATCCCGAATGGGTTGTCACCGAGAGATCAACCGACCTGACGGCTGTTCTTCACTATGCTCTTGAGTCGGGAGATATAAAGAATTCACTGGCTGATCTGGCGCCGTCTTATGCAGGTTATGCCAGGCTTAAAGAAAAATTAGCCTTGTATCGACGCATTGCCGGAAAGGGTGGATGGCCGAAGATACCTAAGGGTCCCGGAATGCAAAGAGGGTCCCGAGGCAAAAGGGTGGCGATGCTGCGCCAAAGGCTTATTGTCTCAGGTGATCTCAGTTCTGCCGCAGCGAGTA
>DATJBN010000284.1:0-5587 GCA_035515335.1 Syntrophales bacterium
CTGAAGGATCATCAACTGCCGGATCTTTTCCGCATTCGTCTCAAAGAGCCTTGTGTTGTGGATAACGATGCTTGCCTGGCTGGCAAATGTGAGGAACAGATTTATCTCCTCCGTGAAAAATTTCGTCTCCTCTTTGCACCAAGCCGCTATTGTGCCGATGACGCAATCGCCTATCTTCAGGGGTACGCAGACAATGGAACCCTTGCTCAGAATCTTGGTGAGCAGGCGGTCGGTTTCGGTGATTCTCGGATCGTTTGCCGCGTCCTCAATGGCAATGACCTCTCCGGACTTCGCGACCTTCGTCGAAAGACAATCATGCTCATAGATATTCAGGGCAACGGAGAATGCCCTCGCCGTCTCCTCCGGATTGTAATTCTTTACAACCTTAGTTTCCAGATACTGTTTCGTTTCATCGAAAAGTCTGATTATCCCCATATCAAAACCGAGGCTGTCGACGACCTCGTCCAGTATCTTGGCCAGTATCTCATCGACGTTTGACGGCGCGGTGAGAAAAGCGCTGATCCGGAATATACTCTTCAGCAACTTGTCCTTATCAAGCAGGGGCGTAATGGACGTTTCGACACGGGATTCGCCGTCTCCATTTATTCTAGCCATACTTAAGTACCTCTCATCGAGTTATGCCTCGTGCAGCATGATGCTGAGCGCCGTCGTGAGCTTAACCGTATCCTCATCCGCCCTTCTCAGCCGTGCACTGACTATCCTTGCCAGATTCAGCATCACGCGGAATCCAAGTTCATAATCGTCATCCGCAACCTTCAAAAAATCATCTCTCTTCATTTCGTACATAACGCAGTCGGTCACAGCCCTTACCGAGGCAGTCCTTTTCCGTGCTTCCAGAAGCGCAAGTTCTCCGAAGACCGCATGTTCTCCGCAGTCAAGTCTCGTGAACACTTTATTCTTATCCGATGTCCCGTCAGACGAGTCGTCTATTACGAGACTCTTTGCGACTTCCACAGTGCCCTCAATGATAATATACATGGTGCTTCCGACATCCCCTTCTCTCATGATGATCTCATTGGCCGGAAAAGTCACCTTGTGCATGATATCCAGTATCCGCCCTATCTGTTCAGCCTTTAAGTTCTTAAACAGAGCGACCTCCGTCAAAGTGGCAATGTCTTTATCCATCAATCGTCTCCCTCTACGTCATCCTTGATAAGTTACGGCCTTTTTTCCCTAGCAAAACTGCAAACTCCCCCTCCTTGATGACATATCCGTCCTCAGGGTTCACGACAAATTCCGTTTCCTCCCTCTTGTACAGTAAATCCTTTTTTGATGCCTTTATCTTCTCCTTGATAAAGGTATCGATGACCGAGGTATCGTCGGATAATATATCGGCAAGCCGCATCGCCTTCTTCTCCGTGAGGAGACCTACCAGTATGGCATGATCCCTCTCCCTGTAAAACGCCGACAGCTCTTTGAATGTATGTCCGACAAGACTTTGAGGGATTTTCCTCCTCCAAAGCCTGTTTGTGTCACCCGTCGAAAGCAGGCTCGAAAAAATTCGGGGGAGCCCGGGGGAATCAATGGCGCTCGCGAGCAGTGAGCCAACATGCTCACCGCGGATTATGATTTCGTCAACATTGGCTCTCCGGAGATGCTGCTTGTTCTCCCCGTCCAAGAGCTCCGCAACGGTCTTGACGCTGGGCGCTATGGACTTGATCGTCAGAGCAGCGAGTGTCGTCCTCTCATCGATCCTGTCAGCCGGATGGCTTCCTGACGTATCAGCCATGATTAGTGCAAAGGCTGCCCTGGCTATATTGGCCCTTGAGAGGACGTCTTCATGCACATAATTGCCTCTCAGGAATCTCAAGTTGTATTTATCGTACTTGAGCTTCAGGGCGTCCACGTCGTCGATGGAAAGCTCGTTAATCAGCACGATCGGCGTTTCCTCGAGGTGGCCGTATGCGGTCAACGCCTGGAGTACCTCCTCGGTATGATGATTCCAGCCGCAGATCACAATGTGATCCTTCTCTTTAACCGTCTCCAATCCCTTTCCCTCCTTTATCTTCTTTTCCACGAAAACGGAGGCGATAGCTGCCGTGAACACGGACATCAATCCCACTCCGGCAAAGATGAGCACCAGCCCCACCATCCTGCCCCCCGTTGTTATAGGATAGATGTCTCCGTACCCGACTGTCCCCATGGTGACAACGGACCACCAGACGCCGTCCCAGAGAGAGTGGATGTTAGAGTCTTCCTGCGCACGTTCAAAATAATACACAGAGGCAGAGCTGATGAAAATGACGGTCAGGATAACTGTCGCGATCTGAATAAACCGCATCCTGTAAAGTCTTTTGATGAACTTTGAGAAAACCGCCATAGGTCAACCTGCCAATTGCCGGACATCCCCTACCGGGCTTCGCCTTCAATCCCTTCCTTCGTTATCCGCCTGTGAAATCCTCAGATCTTACCATATGCAAAGAAACGCATGGAGAAAGTGGCTCTGCCCTGCGTCGCCGAGCGGAGGTCTGTCGAGTATCCGAACATCTTATTCAAAGGCACCTTCCCTCTGATCTCACTTATCGTTCCTTTGGCCGTTATGGATTGGATCTCCCCCCCTCTGGCGTTCATGTCGCCTATGACATCACCCATAAATTCTGCCGGCACGATGACGTCAACCATCATTATGGGCTCAAGCAGGATGGGATCCGCCTGCAGACAACCGTTCCTGACAGCCGTTGACGCCGCTATCTTGTATCCCAGCGCCGTTGATTCACCTTCCTTCACGGACACGCCTGTTATCGTCACCCTGATATCCACTATGGGGTATCCGCTCACCACGCCGGTTAATGTAGCCTCCTCTATGCCCTCGTTTATGGAGACATGGAACTCTTCGGGTATCACGCTTTCATCGATCTGCCTTAGAATCTCGTTGCCTTCTCCTCTGGCTCTGGGTTCAAGCACCAGCCGGACGTGACCGAAATGTTTCTTCTCGCCGAGTTCCTTTTCAAAAACACCTTCAGCCTCAACCCTCTTCTGTATTGTCTCTCTGTAGACGACGCGGGGCTTTCCAACATTGACATGGGTGTTAAAATCCCTTTCCAGCCTGTCCATTACGATCTCCATGTGGAGTTCCCCCATGCCCGAGATGACGGTTTGAGCGGTCTCGTCGTTATACTTGACCTCAATCGTAGGGTCCTCTTCCATGAGCTTCGCAAGTGCCGCGGTCAATTTTTCCTGATCCACGGGGGTCTTAGCCTCTATTGCCTGACTTATAACCGGTTTGTAGAACTCGATGGGCTCAAGCAGGATCGGATGTGACTCGTCACAGATGGTATGCCCCGTGGTCGTTTCCTTTAGACCCAGGACTGCAACGATATCGCCGGCACTGCAGCCTTCGATTCTCTCGCGCTTGTTGGCATGCATCTTGAGCAGCCGCGCAATCTTTTCTTTCTTCCCAAGGCTTGCATTATAAACCGTATCTCCCACCTTGAGGCGGCCGGAATAAACGCGGAGGTAGGTTAGTTTTCTGCCTTCATCCTGTCTGATCTTGAAAGCCAGCGCTGCAAGCGGTTCGTCCTCGCGGCTCTGCCTCACCTCTTCTTTTTTCGTAACGGGATTAAATCCGTGGACAGGCGGGATTTCCTCCGGAGAGGGCAGGTAGTTCACGATCGCATCAAGCACAGGCTGGATGCCTTTATTCCGCAGGGCGGCTCCGCACATGACAGGCACCGCTTTCAAAGAGATCGTTGCCTGCCTGATCGCCTTGATGATCTCCTTCTCCGAGATTGCGGCACCCTCAAGATATTTCTCAGCGATGGTATCATCCATCTCGGCGAGCGATTCGATCAGCTTCTCGCGGTATTCACTCGCCTGCGAAGAAATGTCGGAAGGAATGTCGGCGAGCGCGAAGGAAATTCCCAGACTACTGTCGTCCCAGATGACCGCCTTTTCTCTAATCAGGTCTACGACGCCCCTAAAACTATCTTCCACACCGAGAGGTATTTGTATGGGCAGCGGAACAGAATTGAATCTCTGGCCCATGACCTTTATCGTTCCCATGTAGTCGGCGCCAACCCGGTCCATCTTATTGATGAAGGCTATCTTGGGAACGCCATACTTATCGGCCTGGTGCCAGACCGTTTCCGACTGCGGCTCCACACCACCGACTGCATCGAACACAACCAGCGCCCCATCCAGAACCCTCAGGCACCGCTCAACCTCGATGGTAAAATCCACATGGCCAGGCGTATCGATTATCTGGATTTCATGATTCTGCCAGGTACAAGCGGTGACAGCAGAAGTGATGGTTATTCCTCTCTCCTGTTCCTGGGGCATCCAGTCCATCGCCGCTTGGCCGTCATGGACCTCTCCCATCTTGTAGAGAATGCCCGTATAGAAGAGTATCCGCTCGGTAACGGTCGTTTTGCCCGCATCTATATGGGCAACGACTCCGATATTTCTGTTCTTTGAAAGTTTCTTCTTCGCGGCCATAAGCCAACCTGAGACGGATCCTCTCTGCGGACGCTACCCCTCCTTCGCACCCGGCGCCAGCATGTCCTTGTTCATTATGAAGAACTGTCTTGCATCGACATGTCCCCTGATCGATTCCACTTCCTTGCCCTCTATCAGCAACTTCACCCTCTTGATACTGCCTATATTGCGTATCAGGGTATTTGTCAGTGAATATATCGTCGCCATCTCGCTCGCACCGCCGCCCGGATGCTGCCTTATCAGATTCTTGTCGAAGCTCACATAAGCGGTATGTTTATCGTCTATCTTGACGCCGTCGAGCCCCACCTTCTCCGGAAATGTGTTCACGAGCTTCGTCTTGGAGCCTTCAAGCAGGGCCTTTACGATCTCTCTGGCCTCAGCTTCATCGTTCTCCTCCTTAGATACGTATCTCTTTTCCGGAAGCAGGAACCGCTCGTTGGCATCGGAGAAATATAACACCACCTCTTTCTTCTCCCGCTTCACCGCACTCTCTTTTGTCGGCGGGAACACATACTCGAATATGATTAAGAAAAATAGAATGAGACATGCCACAATGGTGGTAACGACTAAGAAAAGAACGGACTTTTTCATGCGTTTCTTTTTCTTCTTTATTTTTATCTCATCCGTTCTTCTCTTCTTCTTGGTCGCCATGGCAAATTATTCTCCTCGGTTGCTGAAAGCAGCGATAATGTAGGGTATTTTGGTCCTACTGTCAAGCAGAGAACAGCATTGTAATTGCGATATTTATTAGGGGAGTTTGCGAAATGCGCACGAATGCGCGTAATATCCGCACAGAGAACCTATCGTTTCGGGACGCGCAGGCGTCTCAATCAGACAAAGGCTGTGTGGAAGCGTTCGGTCCCGGAGATTTCTGTCACCGAAAGAATGTTCTTTAAGTGAAATTGTTACAGCGGGCGATTATAAGAGCAATCAGGCCTCTATTTTTTATCGCTGTTGCGGCCGTTCACCCACCAGTCGCCTTTATCCTTGAACCACCAGTCAGAGGAATCCGTTTTGATGATGCTCGCGGCAAGCTTTTTCCCCGTATCGGTATGCAGCCTCCGCCTTGCAAATTCAATCCAGTCGTCGGAGTATTTATTGCCGAGGTCGCCGTATTCTTTCAACTGGACGA
>DATJBN010000285.1:0-4863 GCA_035515335.1 Syntrophales bacterium
AATCCTTAGTTTTGTTGTTGCTTTCTTTGAAGGCCTGGCGACCTTTGCCATATATCCTGTTCTGAGCCTCGTGGCGCCTGCCTCCGGCGGCAGCGGACAGAATCATTATCTGGATGCGATCATGACCTGGATTGTGAGCCATAGCGCTGCTTCGCCGCTGTACATGGCTGTCGCTTTATTATTTGGCCTCACCTTCTTTAAGCTTATCCTGAGTTATGGAAATATCCTCCTTACTTGGGTGACGGCCAACAAGATATACCAGGAAACGCAGATCAAGATGATGTCGTCCCTTCTGACGACGGACTATCAATTCCTTCTGAGCGCACAGAAAGGGGATCTGGCCTACCGCGTCCTGACTGCACCGGGTTACGTCAGCAAGATCACCAACGTGATGCCCATGATGGCCGTCGAACTCCTGAAGACGATCATGCTCATCACCATGCTCTTTTTCATCTCAGCTCGTATAACCACTGTTCTCATTGTTGTAGCGGCCCTGTATTTTCTTCTGGCGCGATTTATAGCTAGGAATGTGTCCTACGGAACCGGAAGCGGCAGGGCGCAGAGCGCTTCAAATCAGTCCGTCCACGCCATGAACGCCCTGAAGGGCATCAAGATCATCCGGCTCTTCGGTGTCACGAAATTCTGGGCTGATCTATTCGGGAAAGAATGCAAGGACTTCTATATCTTTGCCCGCAAAGACGCTGCCATAAGCGGAATTCCGAATATGCTTCTGGAACTGGTGACCATTGCGTTTATCTGTGCCATGGCTTTGTATTTTACTGCAAACGGCAGTAGCTTTCTCAGCAATGTTCCCGTAATCGGTGTCTTCGCCTATTCCCTGCTGAAGCTCATGCCCTCACTGAAGCAAATGAGCAGTTACGGAATGGAGGTCATGGCCATGTTGCCTCATGCGGAGGCGGCCTATCATGCGATTGACGAATCGGACCGTCACCAGGAAGGTAGCAACGGCCGTGAGAAGCTCATTGCATTCAGCACCAGAATTCAAATCAAGGACGTTACTTTTTATTACGCAAACACAGACAAGCCTGCCGTGAAGAATGTCAGCGCTGACATCCCGAAAGGGCAGTTCGTCGGTATAATAGGCCCGTCAGGCTCGGGGAAAACTACACTGCTTGATTTGCTGGCGGGACTGTTGAACGTCTCATCCGGGGAAATCCTGCTGGACGGAAAGCCGCTCGGTTCTTTCTCCCCCGAAACGCTGAGCGAACACTTCGGTTATGTCGGTCAGGATCCTTTCCTCTTAAATGATACTATCAGGAACAATGTCCTCTTCGGGAGAAATGACCCTGGTGATGAGATTATTAAGCAGGCTCTGCGTAAAGCAGACGTCCTGGATTTTGTGGAGTCGCTGCCCGGCGTGTTGGATTATAGAGTTGCTGACGATGGTATGAAGATGTCCGGGGGGCAGCGACAGCGAATCTGCATTGCCAGGGCGCTGCTGAAGAATCCGGAGATACTCCTGCTCGACGAAGCCACAAGCGCACTGGATCACAAGACCGAGGAAAAGATCGTCGAAACGATCATGAGGATTGTGAAGGAGGCCGGCAATGCCGTCATCTTCGTTACCCACAGAAAAAGTGCAATCCAGCGCGCGGATCAGATCATAGAGATGAAAGACGGTCAAATATTGAAATTTCTGAAATCTCCGGGAGAGAACCCTGTTTCCGCGTAATCGGGATTTTAATTGTGATCTGTGATTTGAAATATGGCCGCGGTCGGGTATCTTTTCCCCTGCCGGAAAGATGGCAGGTAAAATTTCTTGAGCCGGCGAAGCCCGCTCCCCATCCGTTTGGGGAAGCTCTGCTTCAATCCCTCACACGCCCACGCGATGAGGAGCCCCTGAAAAATTGGTTGGCGTTTGCCGATAAAATTCTCATTATCGTCTCCGACGTCACAAGGTATACAGGGGCCGAACTCATTCTCCCTCTTCTTCAAGAGAGGTTTATCGAAGGGCGAAAGGCTGAAATACTGTTTGCCCTCGGAAACCATCGGAAGCACACCCGAGCGGAGAAGCGGAGAATCCTGTCCGACCGCATCTACGAGACGGTTCCTTCATTGGATCATGACTGCTATGACGACGGACATCTCGTTTCCCTCGGGCATACGGCAAGTGGGGTCGAGATCACCGTCAATTCCCGCCTCACGGAAAACGATGCGGCTATTGTCATCGGCACGATCAATTTTCATTACCTGGCCGGCTTCGGCGGGGGACGGAAGAACATCTTTCCCGGTATTGCGGGTTACGAAACCATCCTGGGCATCCACAAGACCGTCTTCCGCAAAGACAAACTGGGCAAGGACGAGAAGGCTAGGGCGGGCATTCTGGAAGGAAACCCCATGCATGAAGAAATCATGGAGTGCATCTCTTTCGTTGATAAGCCTCTTTTTCTGATAAATTCCATCTTCAATGATGCGAGAGACCTTATTCACATATCTACGGGTCACATTGATGGAGCGCACAGAGCAGGGTGCGAGTGGTACAAAGATTACTATGGGCGACAGATCAAAGAAAAGGCCGATTTGGCAATCGTTAGCGCCGGAGGGTTTCCCAAAGACATCAATTTCATACAGACCCACAAGGCAATTGAGCACGCCAGGGAGGCTGTAAATAAAGGAGGAACAATCATTGTTCTCGGACAATGCGAGGACGGTCTTGGGCATCCTGATTTCCTGAGTTGGTTCGATTCCTCCGGACTTGACGAGATGGAAGCCCGTGTAAGGGCTGCCGACAAGGTCTATGCACAGACAGCCTA
Source organism: Syntrophales bacterium (assembly GCA_035515335.1). Lineage (GTDB taxonomy): Bacteria > Desulfobacterota > Syntrophia > Syntrophales > UBA2185 > Fen-1135. The sequence goes on from DATJBN010000285.1 coordinate 2,775, forward strand.
CGCTACTAGGATGAAAGCTGAATCATACAACGTCATCCTTGTCTCGGATCTGGATGAGGAGCAGGCGCGGAAAATGGGTATGACCCCAAAGAAATCCGTGCAAGAGGCGATTGCGTCTGTGGACAATGGCGATGCGGTGACGTGTCATGTGATTCCGGAAGGGGCCAACACGCTGATCTGCAATTCGTGTTGCGAGGATGCTGGATGAAATTCGATATTGACGCATTGGCCGCATTTGCTTCTCCGTGTTACGTCATAGCGGAAATAGGCGTTAACCACAACGGCGACATGGAACTGGCCAGAAAAATGGTTGCCGCGGCGAAGGATGCAGGCGCAGATGCCGTTAAGTTTCAGACTTTTACCGCAAAAGCCCTGGTGACGAAGGGGACGCCGAAAGCACGATATCAGGAAAGTACAACAGACGCCGGTGAGACCCACTTCGATATGATCGAGAGGCTTGAACTGAAACGCGAACAGCATCTGCCCCTCATGAAATACTGTGATTCCATGGCAATCGATTTTATGTCTACGCCTTACGATGTGGACAGCGCAGCGTTTCTAGACAGTATCGGGGTGGGGATTTTCAAAACGGCATCCGCCGATATCGTTGATCTGCCCCTGCAAAAATTTCTGGCGCAGACTGGGAAGCCCGTTGTCGTGAGCACGGGCATGGCCTCGCTTGACGAGGTGAAAACCGTCGTCAGTCTTTACAGGGAAAACGGCAACGCGCAAATCATACTGCTTCACTGCGTATCGAATTATCCCTGCTCAAACGACAGCCTGAATATGAGAGTTATTCAGACGCTCCATGATACTTTTCAGATTCCCGTTGGATTTTCGGATCATAGTGAAGGAAACAGCGCCGCCGTTATTGCTGTGGCATTAGGGGCAAAGGTCATAGAGAAGCATTTCACCCTGGACAAAAATCTGCCCGGGCCGGATCATAAGGCATCTTCCACGCCTGATGAGTTTTCGGATCTTGTGCAGTCCATACGGAGCGCGGAAACGGCACTCGGCTCCCCGAATAAGAAATGCCAGGAGGAGGAGCGGCAGATGTTGCAAGTGTCGAGAAAAAGCGTTGTCTTGAAAAAGGCCGTACGTAAAGGGGAACGGATAATGACGGATCACCTCACGATGAAGCGCCCCGGGACAGGGATATCGTCGATGGATATACCACGCATCGTGAATAAGAAAGCCAAATACGACATGCCCGAAGATCACCTGTTGAGCTGGAGCGATATAGAATAATCGGCGACGGGTGACACATGCGAGGAGTTCATATGACAAAGAATAAGAATATAATTCTCTTCGGAGCAGGAGGGCACGGGAAAGTCGTACTGGATGTAATAAATGCGTCCGCCAAATATTCCGTTCTGGGATTCATCGATGACGGCTATTCCCATAAGACTTTTTGCGGACTACCTGTCTTTCATGATCCCTCAAGATATATCCGTGGATCGGGAGCGGACGTTGAAGTGATCGTCTGTGTGGGTGACAACCGTGTGAGAGCGGAAAAGGCAGCACTGCTAAAGAAGATGGGCTTGAGAATCGGAAGAGCCAGTCATCCAACATCCGTCATCGCGGCCGACGCCCGGGTAGGCTACGGAACTACGGTCATGGCCGGCGCCATTATTAACACTAATGCGCGCATAGGCCCTCTGTGCATCATCAATACCGGTGCAATCATCGATCACGATTGCGTTGTGGGAAAGGCCGTGCATCTCTGTCCGGGAGTCACCCTTGCCGGGGAGGTAACCGTGGGAGAGTTTTCCACTATTTATCCGGGCGCAGTGATCGGCCGTGGCGTGACGATTGGCGCAGATGTCACCGTCGGCGCTGGAAGTGTCGTTATAACGAATGTCCCTGACAGAAGATTTGTCTGCGGCATTCCTGCAAAGGAGAAAGCCAAAAGCACATGAAGGAAATAAATTATAGAAATTTGATGGTCTCCAAGGACATATCGCTCAAAAAGGCACTGACGATAATCCATCGAGAACGCTGTGGAATCATAATGGCTGTCAATAAGAAGCAGGATCTCATAGGGATCGCCACCGAAACGGACCTCAGACAGAGTATTCTATCCGCAGGA
>DATJBN010000286.1:0-4419 GCA_035515335.1 Syntrophales bacterium
CAGGGAAACTGATATTCAGGGAAGAGAATATCTTTCAAAAGGTTCTCCACAATGAAACTGCCTTTGCGATACAGCGTCGCCTTCAATGGAAGGGGATCACCACCGTTACGCTGCCTATCCGCGTCGACATATAATCCCTCCGCCTTCACTCATCGCGTAAGCTGGCGCCTCTGACATTCCGGACGAGTCTCCCGAGAACTTAGTCTTCGGCGCTCAAACTTGCCTTGAAATTAGGGCGACCGTTGTGGTAGCTTGCCTCGCGTACATGACAAAGACCCTGGGGAATCAAGATGACGCCTGCCCGAAGACGCTTTCTGTTTCTGCGTAGCCTCACCGTATTGTGCATCATTGCAGTCTCCGGGTGCGCCACCATCCCCCGTGAATACGGCAAATCCGAGACGCGGAAGATGCTGGTAACCGCCTATGACGCCGGCCAGAAGTCAACGGGCTGGAAGAGAAAATACGGATGTTTCCTGTTGCCCCCGGTGTACGCCTACGGTCCCCACGAAGGTGAAAGGAAACAGGTCGGCATAACCTCCGACGGTTCAAAGGCAAAGAAGGGAACGATCGCGGCGGACATCAGCCGCTACCCCTATGGCACGAAGATGTATATCCCCGGCTACGGCTGGGGAGAGGTACACGACAAAGGCACCGCTATCAAGGGTGATCACATAGATATCTTTTTCCCGGATGAAAAAGACTGCAAGGCCTGGGGGAAAAAATATCTTGACGTCATCATCCAAAGACCATGACTTTTCACACGGAGTTTTGATGTATTTCTTTTTTGACCCCGACGGAATAGCAGTTGTCGGCGCGACCCCGAACAAACAGAAGGGCGGATACGCCATCTTTAAGAACCTGATCGCAGCCTACAAGGGAGGCGTATATCCCGTAAACCCGCGTTACAGTGAAATTGAGGGTGTGCCCTGTTATTCCTCTGTCAGCACCGTCTCCGGTCATGTTGACCTCGCGATAGTTTTCGTTCCCGCGCACCTCGTCCCTCAAGCGATAGAGGATTGCGCAGCAAAGGGGGTCAGAGGGGTAATGATCGAATCCGGCGGTTTTGCGGAGACCGGCCCCGAAGGTAGTCGGCTCCAGCAGTCCGTAAAGGATATAGCGAAGCGGGCGGGCATTCGCCTCTGGGGTCCCAACTGCATGGGCCTCGTCGACGTGCCGCGCGGCCTCGTTTTCTCGTTTATGGACCCGCGCACAGTCAGACAGGGTGCACTTGTCCCCGGCAACGTATCGCTCGTCGTCCAGAGCGGCCTCCTCTCCGCCGGCTTCCTCGTCGATATAATGAGCCATCACATCATGGGCATGAGCAAGGTGTGCTCCATTGGAAATAAGATAGATGTCAATGAATGTGATCTTCTGCCCTACCTCCTGGCCGATGCGGGAACCGAGGTAGTCGGACTCTATCTTGAGTCTTTCGTGGACGGCAGGCGGTTTATGGAGCAGTGCCGGAACGCAGAGAAACCCATCGTAGTCCTTCATGGAGGAAAGAGCAAGAAAGGCGCAGAAGCGGCAATGAGCCACACCGCTTCTCTGGCGGGCAATTATAAGATCATCTCGGGTGCACTCGCCGGCGCCGGTGTAACGGAGGCATACGATTTTCATCAGATGATGGACATATGCCGCTCTCTCGCGTCCAGGCCGCGGCCGGAAAATTCGGCGGGCCGTATAGCAGTACTTACGTTCAGCGGCGGCTCAGGCATTATCGCTTCCGACTTCATCGAGAAATGCGGCCTCAGCATTGCAGAGCTTTCTCAGGAGACAAAGGAAATCCTCGGTCGACTTTTCCCCGATTGGATGCCTGTTAAAAGTCCCGTTGACCTCTGGCCGGCTATAGAGAAACACGCAGGCACGAATGTAGATGTGTACAGCGAGGCCCTGGCCACCGTGCTCGCCGACCCGGAGGTGGATGCCGCATTCGTGCACACATTTGCTGGAAGCTTCAGCATTGGCCTCGATATGAAGAAAATTTCAGAAGAGAGCAGGAAAGCGCGCAAACCGGTATTCCTTTGGCTCCTGGGAAGACACGAAGAGGTGTTCCAGTTTCAAGCTGAGGCAGTGGCCCTGGGAATCCCCGTCTTCCGGGAAATATCCCGGGCTGTTGAGTGCCTGACAGCTGCCTTCAATCGCAAGAGACATCCTCAAATCACCAGCGAACACCCGAAGAGAGAAACAGCCGTATCTCTGCCGCGTGAACTTTCCGAGATACTCAAAAAAGAAACCGGGCCCCTCGACGAACATCTGTCAAAGAGCATTCTGCGCAATTACGGCATTCCGGCCGTTGACGAGAGAATCATCCCGGATGCCGGGGAGTGTGAAAAAATCGCAGCCGAGATCGGTTTTCCCCTGGTGATGAAGGGCCTGCGGAGAGAAACGGTGCACAAGACGGAGCTGGGCCTGGTACAGTTGAATATACAAAGTCCCAAAGAAGCGTTGGAGACCTTTACCTCTCTTAAGAAGAAGATGGACGGGAACGGCAGGGTAATTGCCTACAGACAGGTAAAAGGCAGGATCGAAATAATCGTGGGCCTCGTGAGGGACATACAGTTCGGCCCCTGCGTAATGCTCGGGCTCGGAGGCATTATGGCGGAGGTACTGAGCGACGCCGTATTTGTCCCGGCCCCGCTCACTGAGAGGGACGCCCTGAGGCTCATCAGCCGTCTCAAGGGGCAGACGATCTTCGACGGCTTCCGGGGCGAGCCGCCGGTTGACAGAAAAGAGCTTGCCTGCATCCTTGTTGCGCTCGGGGACATCGGCCTTCACCACCCGAGAATTTACGAGATTGACATCAATCCACTTATTGTGGGTGAAGGCGGCTTGGTTGCCGTTGATGCGACGATTGTCTTGAGATGACATCGATTGCCACGATGCGTGCGCTTCAGAAAATAATGCTGCTTCGCAGAATCAATTTGTTTTCAATATCTTGTTCTCGATAAAGGCATGCAAACGGATTATATTAGCTGACAAGGCACCTTTCAAAATGGTAAAGACACTGCTCTCTGTCCTTCTTGCTTTGATGGAAAAATCAAGACTATCTAAAAGTCATCCGTCATAACTGGTAGAATCATTTTGATCCATAAAGAAACCTTATGAAAATTTAAAGGAGGTATACTATGGAGGCAAAGATTTACAAACCCGGAGAAAGCTACGATTATCCTCTGATCATCAAAAAGATTCTGTCGACCGGCATCATCTACGGCCAGAATCAGGAAATTGTCTACAGGGACAAGGTCCGTTACCGCTACGAAGACATGTATGCGCGGGTGCACAGACTGGCGAATGGCCTTTCCGCCCTCGGTGTGAAAAAGGGCGATGTAGTCGGTGTCCTGGATTTTGACAGCCACCGGTACCTCGAGTGCTTCTTCGCCGTTCCTATGATGGGGGCGGTCATACATACCCTCAACTGGCGGCTCTCTCCCCAGCAGCTCGCCTACACGATCAATCATGCAGAGGACGCCGTCATTCTTGTCAATCCGGATTTCCTCCCTATCATCGAGGCCATTCAGGGTAAATTGAAAACAGTAAAAAAATTTATCCTAGTCTCGGATGACGGCAAGAAGCCGGAGACAAGGGCAAGGATCGATGCGGAATACGAAGAGATGCTGCGGGGGGCGGGGGCCTCATATGATTTTCCGGATCTCGACGAGAAGGCTCGGGCCTCTATCTTCTATACCACAGGAACAACGGGTGATCCCAAGGGCGTCCACTTCACCCATCGCCAGCTTGTTCTCCACACCCTCGCAATGGGCATGAATGTGGGGGCCTACGAGACGACGGGACGCTTCAGGTCGAACGATGTTTACATGCCGCTCACGCCGATGTTCCATGTCCACGCGTGGGGTGTCCCGTACCTCGCCACAATGCTGGGCGTGAAGCAGGTTTATCCGGGACGTTATGAACCGGAGACCCTCCTGAAGCTCATTCTCGGTGAGAAGGTAACCTTCTCCCACTGCATTCCCACGATAATTCACATGCTCGTGACAAACCCGATAGCGAAGAAACTCGACCTTTCAAAATGGAAGGTGGTGATCGGCGGCGCGGCCCTTCCCAGGGCGCTGGCGATGGCAGCGAGAGAACTCGGTATTCAGATATATTCCGCGTACGGGATGTCCGAGACCTGCCCCCTCATCTCTGGGGCCAGCCTCAAGAGCACGATGCAGAATCTCGACGCAGAAAAGCAGCTTGACATCTTCGTCAAGACCGGTCTTCCCGCACCCCTGGTAGAGGTGCAGGTCGTCGACTTTAATGGAAAACCCCTGCCCCGCGATGGCAAGAGTACGGGGGAACTTGTGATGAGGGCTCCATGGCTCACAGAGTCTTATTACAAGGACCCGGAAAAATCGAAAGACCTCTGGAGGGACGGCTGGCTTCACAGCGGCGATGTGGCATATATCGATGATCAGGGTT
>DATJBN010000287.1:0-8021 GCA_035515335.1 Syntrophales bacterium
GGCGTGGAAAGCGGCCAAAGGGAATATTATCATCGTTGCGAGCTATGTGCTTGCGGAAGATCCCCCTCCCAAGAAATGGCGCTCGAAATGCGTTTTTCTTGACGAAAAGAACAAGATCAAAAAAAAGAAATAGCATCAAGGGCAGAAACCGGATTGGCAAAAATCCGGATCAGACTTCGAGAAGGGGTTTTGGTGCAGCAGCGCCTAACCCCTTTTTTAAATCCGAAACGGTCTTCAATATCTGTTGAAAACACAGCAACTTTTTGTTACATAAATATTAATCATGGCTGAAGGTCATTAAATATTGAAAAAGAAGCTGAAGCAGATCTTCCTGACGGGACTTGCCGTCACCGTCCCGATAGGACTGACACTTTACATCCTTTTCTTTCTCATAGACATAATGGATAGTCTGCTTAAGATTATCCCCACAAGGTATCACCCCGATACCCTCCTCGGCGTACACATCCCCGGCCTCGGAATTATCGTGACCGTAATTCTGATTTTCATCTGCGGTCTCATCACGGCGAGTTATGTCGGGAATAGGATTGTGCAGTCCGGCGAGGACCTCCTCTACAAGATACCTTTTGTGAGGAGCATCTATCAGGCTATCAAGCGATTCTCCGATACCATGGTGATGGACAGGAGAAGCAGCTTCAAGCACGTCGTGCTTGTGGAATTTCCGAGAAAGGGCTTGTATACGATAGGTTTCGTGACAGGGAAGCCGAATCTGGGAAGAGGTACCGAATCCGGAGAGAATCTTACCAGCGTTTTCCTGCCGACAACCCCCAACCCAACTTCGGGATACCTCATCATTGCACGGGAAGATGAACTGGTCGAGGTCAACATGACCGTGGAAGAGGCCTTGACATACATTATCTCTGTGGGTATCGTGTCTCCTTCGGAACGAATAAGGAAAAAGGATAAACCGGAGACGAAACAGGATAAGATAAATCAGTTAGAAGTACATGAATCGAAATGATCATTATTTTTAGAATAAGAGGGGAGAGTATATGCTGATAACATCTGAAAGCGTAAAGGTCGGCCATCCTGATATAGTGTGCGATTCGATAGCCGCGAATATCATTGCGACCATTCTGGACGAAGAAAAAAAGATCGGGGTCACGGTGGATACCATGCCTCATTGCGGCATCGAGATCTTTCTCGGCAAGGGGCTCTGCGTGGTCGGCGGAGAGGTTGCTACGAGGATCTATGTCGATGTGGAAAAGATCGTCAGGGATACGGTTCTTGCAATAGGCTACAACGATTTTCGCCTCGGCCTCAACGGCAACTCGATGGGCATTCTCAATACAATCATCGAGCAATCGCCCGACATCAACATAGGCACGCGCGCCGACCTGGGTAAATATAAGGAGATCGGGGCAGGTGACCAGGGCATCATCTACGGTTTCGCCTGCGACGAGACGCCGGAGCTTCTGCCGCTTACATACGTCTTGGCAACGAGGATGATGCGGGCCTTTGAGAGTTGCGGGAATCCGATATTCGCGCCGGACGGTAAAGGGCAGATAACGGTGGATTACAACAGCAAGGGCGTGCCGCAAAGAGTCGCCACCGTCCTCATGTCAAATGCGATCGATTATCGCCAGGTGCCTGATAACGCGAGGGCGGGAGTGGAGGCGCAGGCGAAGAAGATTGCCATGGCATGCTTGAAGGATTGGGTAGATGAAAAGACGGATTTCCTTTTCAATCCGACAGGGGAATGGCAGGCTATCAATTCTTGCAGTGCCGCGGATTCGGGTGTCACGGGCCGGAAACTCGTCGTTCAGCTTTACGGGGGCTATCCTGGGGCCCAGATAGGAGGAGGCTCCATCGTAAACAAGTCGCCGGAAAAAGTGGACTGCTCGGCAGTGCTTGGCGCCCGCTACGTTGCGAAGAACATTGTCGCGGCAGGTCTAGCAAAAAAATGCGCGATACAGGTCGCGTATGCGATAGGAATCGCGAGACCCATCTCCGTCTATGTGAATACCTTCGGTACAGGAACGATTTCCGATGATAAGATAAACATGCTGATCAAGGAATATTTCGACCTGTCTCCAAGGGGCATGATTGAGAGATTCAATCTCCTTGACGGCAGCATTTACCGGAAGCTTCCCAAGACTTTTTTCTTGGACGATTATACATGGGAGAAGACGGATATGGCTGACGCCCTGAAGCAGGCGGCGGCAATATAGGGGCGCGGCGGAGGACCTTATGACTTATCTGAAACTTGCGAAGAATCTGCCCTACAAGATTGCGGATATCTCTCTTGCCGAGTGGGGACGCAAGGAGATCAAGCTTGCCGAGAATGAGATGCCGGGCCTGATGGCAGTGAGGGCAAAATACGGCGGGAAGAAGCCTCTCAAGGGCAAGAAGATCACCGGAAGCCTCCACATGACAATCCAGACAGCGATGCTGATCGAGACCCTCAGGGAACTCGGCGCCGATATCCGTTGGGCTTCATGCAATATCTTCTCGACACAGGATCACGCGGCCGCGGCGATTGCAAGGGCCGGTTCAGCCGCCGTTTTCGCCTGGAAAGGCGAGACGCTGGAGGATTACTGGTGGTGTACAGAGCAGGCACTGACGTGGCCGGACGGTTCCGGACCCGATCTCATCGTCGATGACGGGGGCGACGCCACGCTCTACATCCATCAGGGCGTCAAGATCGAAAAGAATCTCTCTCTCCTTGACCGAAAATACGATAATAAGGAGATGCAGATTATCATAGACCGCATGCGCCATTCGCTGCAGCGCAGCTCGAAGCACTGGCAGAAGGTCGCGTCTCGAATCCTCGGCGTGTCGGAGGAGACGACAACCGGGGTCCACAGGCTGTATCAGATGGAACAGGCGGGCGAGCTTCTCTTTCCTGCGATCAACGTAAACGACTCCGTAACGAAATCTAAATTCGATAATCTCTATGGATGCAGGGAATCGCTGGCAGACGGCATCAAACGAGCAACGGACGTGATGATTGCCGGCAAGATGGTCGTTGTGTGCGGTTACGGTGACGTGGGAAAAGGGTGCGCACAGTCAATGAGGGGCTTTGGAGCCCGGATAGTGATCACCGAGATCGATCCGATCAGCGCGCTCCAGGCAGCCATGGAGGGCTACGAGGTGAAACTCCTCGACGACGTTGTCGCCGAGGGAGATATTTTTGTGACTGCCACCGGGTGCTGCAAGGTAATCACGGGCAATCATATGGTGAGAATGAAGAATGAGGCGATCGTTTGCAACATCGGGCATTTTGACAGCGAGATAGATATTCAGTTCCTGGAAAAGAGCAAGGCAAAAAAGGAAAACATCAAACCGCAGGTCGATAAATGGACACTCAAGTCCGGAAAATCCATCATCGTGCTTGCCGAGGGAAGGCTCGTTAACCTCGGCTGCGCGACGGGCCATCCCAGCTTTGTCATGAGCACGAGCTTTACCAATCAGTGCCTTGCCCAGATAGAGCTTGCCTCAGGGAAATACAAGACAGGCGTTTATGTCCTGCCGAAAAAGATCGATGAGGAAGTGGCAAGACTGCACCTGAGAAGGCTGGGAGCGAAGTTGTCGAAGCTGACGAAGGAGCAGGCGGACTATCTCGGTGTTCCTGTTGCCGGACCCTTCAAGCCCGACTATTACCGGTATTAAAGGATGCAAATTCGGGTCATGTCTTGACACGGAGGAACATAATAACCGATACGGTTCCGAGGATGATATTTGCAAACCATGCGGAGAGAACCGGCGGGACCGACCCGGAGCGGCCGAGCGACATTGAAAAGGCATGGACGATCCAGTAGGAGAATCCGATAACGATGCCTATTCCGATGCTCGGCATCACGCCTCCGCTTCGCTCGGTCTTCATCAGCGAGAACGATATGCCTATCGCCACGAGAATAATGATGACGAGGGTGAAGGCAATCTTGCCGTGCAAGTCAACCAGGTACCTCGTTGCATCAAACCCCTCGGATTCAAGCTTCCCGATATAGTTCTTGAGTTCAACGAACCCCATCTTCTCGGCCTCCTTCTGCACGAGGTTGAAATCATCGGGTTTCTCCGGAAGATCTATCACGCGGGATGAGGCCCATTCGAGAGCGGGGAATTCCCCGCCGAAGCGTGTTATCATGAGGTTGTAAAACGTCCACTTGCCGTCCTTCCACTCCGCCTTCTCGGCATCGAGCCGCGCCGTAAGCGTGAAATTCTTGTCAAGGTAATTTATCGTTATCCCTTGCACGACCTTTGTCTTGTGGTCGAAAATCCTGAAATTGTATATCCCGTTCTGGGCCCTGTACCAGAGCTGGTTTTGCTTCAACGATCCCATCACCTGGCGCTTTTGCACCTCAATATAGACGATGTTATCGGCCTTCTGATTGCTGTACGGGGTTACAAGCTCGCTGTTCAGGAACGCAAATATCGAGATCAGGATCGATACGATAAAGACCGGCAGCGACATTCTGTAGAGGCTGATGCCGTTAGCCTTCATGGCGAGCACTTCGGAGTTCTTTGAGAGTATGCTGAAGGTCATGAGTGCGGCGAGAAGCACGCTGACAGGTATGGTCTGGGAGACCATCATGGGGAGCATGTAGATGAAGTAAGAGACCATCTGCATGAGCGTGGCGCTGTTGCTGAGAAACATCCTTATGCGTTCGACGAATTCAACAATCATGAAGAGCGCCGTGAAGAGAGCCAGAATAAGGAAGAAGAGCCTTACGAATTCCCTGGTCACATATCTGTCTAATATTGTCATTTGCCGATTTTCTTCCTGCACATGTCAATAGCGGTCTTCAGGTAGGAGGCTACAGGAATGTCGATGTTGACAGGCCTGTCGTTTGCGGCCCTGACGAGAAGATAGATTCCGATGATAAGAAAGAGGATATTGGGAGCCCATGCCCCGATGATGGGCGAAAGCCTCCCTGTCTCGACGAGCGCCTCCCCTCCGAGGCGTATGATGTAGAAGACGAATACAATGATGAGACCGACAGTAAACCCCCGCGATTTCACTGCCCTGTGAGCCCTGATGCTGAGAGGGATCCCGAGGATACCAAAGACTATGCACGAGAGCGGCGTTGTTATCGTCTTGTAGAACTCTATCGCCATTTCCCTGAACCCGGCGTCGTTAACCCCGGCAGACCTCAGTTTTTGAGCGAGTTCCCAGATGTTCATTTCAGTACTTTCCTTGGCGCTGATCTTTTTTGCCTCAGCGATGGAAGATTCGATGTCAAGGTTGACGTCATAAGAGCGGAAATCCATCTTGCGGTAGTTCCTGAGGGTCTTATCCACCGTATGTGTGCTTCCGTTTTCGAGCCGCAGGGTCACGGTCATCTGACTGGGGTCCGACACAAGGTAGGCCTTCTCCGCTATGATGGTGCTGGGGTCTTTGCTCATCCTCGTATCCGAGATGATCACCCCCTGCATAACGTCGGAGTTGGCCGGAATGTGGTCCGCGTAAAGAAGGATTCCTTTGAAATCGTCGTTGAAGATTTTTTCCTTAATACCGATGCTCGCCTTCTTCTTTGCAACGTTGAAGAGGAGGTTCTTCGTGGCATATTTGCTCTGGGGAACGAGGAAAAGACTGGTCACGGCGGTTATCATGAAGGCTACCAGTGACGCCACGGCAACCGGCCCTATCAGCCTGTAAAGACTCATCCCGGAAGCCTTGAGGATAGTGAGCTCATTGTCGCCGGAGAGCCTTCCAAGCCCGATCAGTATGGATATCAAAAGTGATATGGGAATGGTAAGGATCAGAAACGACGGCGTCAGGAGGAGAAAGAGTTTAGAGATGTCGATAACGCTGACGCCCTTGTTAACCATGAGGTCCATGAGCTGTATGATCTTGCCCATGAGCAGGACGAATGTAAGAACGAAGACTATAAGAAAAAAAGGATAGGCAATTTCCTTTAGGATGTAGCGATTGATAATTTTAAACATAAAAGTATATTCGAAACGGGGTGTTATTTGTGAAAGACTAACACTCATTTGAAGATGTTTGTCAAGAAAAAGATAATATCGAAAGGCAATAAGAGATCGTTTGTTGACCGCATGATGCAAATTTGCTATCAGTAGCCCAGCCGAATTATCGGTGCTGCTTACCATCGATGCGAGTTGCCGAATGATAGACCTGCATACCCATTCAATATTCAGTGACGGCGAGCTGATTCCATCGGAGCTCGCGAGGAGGGCGAAGGTTAGAGGATACGGCGCGCTTGCAATCACCGATCACGGCGATCATTCCAATTTTGATTTTATCATTCCCCGTCTCGTCAGGGTCTGCGGGAAACTTGCTGATGCTATGGGCATTGCCCTCATCCCGGGGATAGAGATCACTCACGTCCCCCCGGATTATATCCACGAGCTTGCAGTTGAATGCAGGAAGGCGGGTGCGAGGATCATCGTAGTGCATGGAGAAACCGTTGTCGAGCCTGTTGCAAAAGGCACCAATAGGGCGGCTGTCGTCGCCCCGATTGATATTCTTGCGCACCCCGGTCTGATTACGGCAGAGGAGGCTATGGAAGCCTCAAGAAACTCTGTATACCTCGAAATAACGACAAGGAATGGCCACAGTTTGACAAACGGTCATGTGGCAAGGATTGCCCGCGAAGCTAAGGCCCCCCTTATCCTGAACACCGACAGCCATGCTCCGGGTGATCTTGTTGATCAAAATATGGCATGGAATGTGGCAATCGGAGCGGGGCTCATTGATGCAGATATTAAAGGCATGCTCCGTAATTCGCAAGCCCTTGTGAAGAAGGCTTTGGGTAGATAAAATACGCGAAGCCCCGTCGATAATCGCTATTCATTTTCGCGTTCACATACCGGTTCATCAGGCAGGTTTCTGATCTCAACACTCCATAGACGATTACCACGCCCACAGTCAATATGTGCAGGGTTTTGACGCACAAAAGGCATGTGGAAGAGTGCATAAAAAAAATCTTTTTTTGTCTTGATTATGTCAATATATAGTAGTACTATTACATCCTACCCCAATATATAGGGTAATGAGAGGGTCTTTATATTAGACATTGCGGAGCCAGGGAGGGGGCGTCAAATGCATGAAAAAATAAAGAAACGTGATGGCCGATTAGTAAAATTTAACGCGGATAAAATTACCAATGCCATTGCGAAGGCCGGTGCTGCAACCGGCGAGTTTGACGAAAATGTCGCGAGAAAGCTGACCATTAAGGTGCTCAATCTTGCAGATAAGTTGTTTGACGATAAGGTAATGACGGTGGAGGAGTTTCAGGACATTGTCGAGGAAGTCCTTTTGTCATCATCCTATCGCCGAACCGCCAAGGCCTACATAATCTACAGAGATCAACACGCCAGATTGAGGGATATCGCCAATAAGATGGAGGTCGACCTCGTCGATCAATATCTTAAAAAGAAGGATTGGAAAATAAATGAGAACAGCAATATGGATTATTCGTTGCAGGGACTCAACAACTATATATCTTCCGAAGTCAGCAAGGTATACTGGCTGAACGAGATCTATTCACCGGAGATCAGAAAGGCACACACGGAAGGCGACTTCCATATCCATGACCTGAGCCTTCTCTCGGTTTACTGTGTCGGCTGGGACCTTTATGATCTTCTCCTTGAGGGCTTCAGGGGGGTTTCCGGCAAGGTTGAAAGCAGGCCGGCCAAGCATCTCCGCAGCGCTCTGGGACAGGTTGTGAATTTCTTTTATACGCTTCAGGGGGAGGCGGCGGGCGCCCAGGCTTTCTCGAATTTTGATACGCTTCTTGCGCCGTTCATACGTTACGACCGTTTGACTTATAGTGATATCAGACAGGCACTTCAGGAATTCATTTTCAATATCAACGTACCGACAAGAGTGGGATTCCAGACGCCGTTCACAAACGTTACCCTCGATGTCACGGTTCCGAAATACTATGCGAACCAGAACGTAATCATCGGCGGCAAGCCGCAGAAGGAAACGTACAAGGATTTTCAGGAGGAGATGAACCTGTTTAACAAGGCCTTCCTTCAGGTGATGGCGGATGGGGACGCGAAGGGCAGGGTCTTCACATTTCCGATACCCACAT
>DATJBN010000288.1:0-8975 GCA_035515335.1 Syntrophales bacterium
AATGGCAAAATCGGGCAGCAGACTGGCCTTCATATTGGCAATGCCCATACCGGTATAGCTTTTCTTGCGGTCGAGCCCCGGGTCTGCCTTCAGCGCATCGTCCACGCGCTTATTCATGTCCTTCGAACCGGGATCAGAATAATTGAAGTAGAGAACCCTGCCCGTGAGTTCAGGAGACGCCAGGGTGTATTCCTTTCCCATCGAATCCTTGAGCCTGAAATCAGGAGCCCTGTCACCAACCTTTAATTCCGCTGCGGCAGCAGCTCCACTACATAAAAGAGCCAGAATGACGAACAATACAAGATTCTTCAAGTCTCCCCCTTTTCCCCAATGATTTTTGCAGGCAGGATTATAGGTGAAAAATAATGTCCCAGCAAGTGAAAATGAGGCTATCTGTGGCGGGCATAGTTCCCCTTGAAAGGTATGTGAACATGTGTTAAGTAGGCCAAGATTACCGCGGAGTATTGATTGACATGAGTCTGGGGAAAATGCTTGAGGAGAGCTGCCGTCGTTATCCGGATAACGCGGCTGTCATCTACGATGGAAAACCAATAGCCTATGAAGCTCTCAACAAAGCTGTCAACGCCTTGGGAAATGAGCTTAGAAACTTGGGCATTCAAAGAGGCGATAAAGTCGCCATCATGCTGCCCAATTGTCCTGAGTTCGTGATATCCTATTTCGCCGTGCAGAAATTAGGCGCTGTCGCCGTAACGATAAATATCCTCTCAACCGCTTATGAACTCCGCCACCTGCTCGGAAACAGCGATTCCAAATGCCTGATTACCGAGACACCCCTGGCAAAGAGGTACGAGGAAATCAGGGAAGATATACCGCTGTGTAAACATATCATCACAACCAGCGGCATGGATGCGCCTTCCCGGTTCAAAGAGATAATCGAAAAAGGGTCTTTTGCTCTCGGGATGCCGGCAATTGCAGATGACGACCCGGCCGTAATGATCTATACGGCGGGTCTCACCGGCAGACCTCTCGGTGCGGTGCTGACCCATCGTAATCTTCTCACCCAGTCAAGCCTTGTCACAGACCTCTATCATACGACGGATAAGGACCGCAGCCTGGCCATTATTCCTCTTTTCCATGCCTTCGGCGCTGCGGTAAATATGCTGGGCGCCGTCCGCCCGGGGGCAGGCATCGTTCTGATGGACCGGTTTACGATGGATGCGATTCTGGGCTCTGTTGAGAAAGACAAGGTGACCTATATTGCTGCGGTGCCGAGGCTCTTTCTGGGGATGGTAATGTATTCAGACGCCGAGAAATATGATGTCAGCTCTTTGGACTTCTGCATCACCGGCGGATCGTCCATGCCGCCCGAGTTCATTCCCATGTTTGAAGACAAATTCAAATGCATATTGAGGGAAGGCTACGGGCTTACAGAGGCCTCTCCGGTATGTTCAGTGGGCATGAGGGACAAGGTGCACAAGCCCGGATCGATCGGAACGGTCATTCCCGGTGTTGAAGCCAAGATAGTCGATGACAGGGATAACGATCTTCCACGAGGTGAAATCGGTGAGCTTGTCATCAGGGGCGTAAACGTGATGAAGGGTTACTATAAGAATGAGGAAGCAACAGCACAGGTGATGAGAAACGGCTGGCTTCATACGAGCGACCTAGCCAGGATCGATGAAGATGGTTATATATTCCTGACCGGGAGAAAGAAAAGGATGATCATTACAAGCGGCTTCAACGTCTACCCCCGCGAGGTCGAGATGGTCCTCGATCTTCATCCCGGTGTCAAGGCCTCAATGGTGGTAGGGAAACCTGACCTCATGCGGGGGGAAATCGTCAAGGCCCTGATAGTGAAGAACCCGGACGTCGCCGTGACTGAGCGAGAAATTACCAGGCACTGCAGGAATTATCTCTCTTCCTACAAGGTGCCCAGAGCCATAGAATTTGTTCATGCGATTGACCCGCAGAGTATTTCATAGTAATCAGCAAATAGTAATCTGACCAATAAGAAACAAGAGTCAAGATATTTCAATCTAAGGAGGTTCATAAGTATGAGAGAAGTTGTGATTGTGAGCGGCGCAAGGACTGCTGTAGGAAGCTTTGGATGCGCCCTCAAAGACGTCAAGACTGTTGACCTGGGCGCTTTGGTTATCAAGGAGGCCGTAAAGAGGGCCGGACTGCGACCTTTCATCAGCGAAGCCATCAAGTCGGCCCGTCCCGATGTATTCGGCGACTTTGACATGACAGATATCAACAAGAAGTACTACGATTATGACAAGGCGCTGAAGCCCGTCTATTTCGACGAGTGTATCATGGGAAATGTGCTCCAGGCGTCTCTGGGACAGAATCCGGCAAGACAGGCGAGCATCTATGCGGGGCTGCCGGAGGAGACCAACGCATTTTCAGTCAACAAGGTTTGTGCATCAGGTATGAAGGCCATCACACTGGCATCGCAGATAATCAGCTCCGGTGACGCCGATGCAATCGTTGCCGGCGGCATGGAGAACATGAGCAACGCACCGTTCGCTCTTCCCGATGCCCGCTGGGGATACAGAATGAGCATGCCCTATGGCAGGATTACGGACATCATGGTGTTCGATGGGCTGTATGAGATATTTAACAGCTACCACATGGGATTCACGGCAGAGAATATCGCTGCCAAATACGGCATCACGAGAAAGGAGCAGGATGAGATTTCCCTGCTCAGCCATCAGAGGGCGAGAGCTGCCATAAAGGACGGCACCTATGCGGAGGAGATTGTCCCGGTTGTTATCCCGCAGAAGAAGGGCGAGCCCACTGTGTTCAAGGTTGATGAACGCCCGATGGACACAACTCTGGAGAAGATGGCGAAACTGGCCCCCGCTTTCAAGAGAGACGGCGGGACAGTGACAGCCGGAAATGCATCCGGTGTCAACGACGGCGCAGCAGCAGTGGTCGTCATGAGTGCGGAAAAGGCGAAAGAGCTGGGACTGAAACCACTCGCGAAGATCAAAGGCTTTGCCGCGGGCGGCGTCGATCCTGCCTACATGGGATTGGGTCCCATCCCGGCGACGCGCAAGGTCTTCAAGAAGCTCGGTCTCACCATGAAGGATATCGGTTTGATCGAGCTTAATGAGGCCTTCGCCGTACAGGCTCTGGCCTGCATCAAAGAATTGAAGATAGATATGGACAAGTGCAATGTCAATGGCAGCGGTATTTCGATCGGCCATCCCATCGGCTGCACGGGCGCAAGGATCACATATACCCTAGCCATGCAGATGAAGAAGAGAAACGTGAATCTCGGCCTTGCGACGCTTTGCATAGGCGGCGGACAGGGTATGGCCATTGTTCTCGAAGGGGTATGATGAGCTTATGAATCCAGAATTCATCGATAGCCTCGTTATTAAGAATAGCACGAAGATAGTGTTTCTGATCATGGACGGGCTTGGCGGCCTGCCCATGGGTGCGGGGGATCAAACAGAACTGGAGGCGGCAAGGACGCCTAATATGGATGAACTGGCCGGGAAATCCGTCTGCGGTCTTCTGGATCCTGTCGGATATGGAGTTACACCGGGCAGCGGACCGGCCCATTTCGCTCTTTTCGGCTATGATCCGATCAGGAATAACATCGGCAGGGGCATACTGGAAGCAGCCGGTATAGATTTTCCGATGACCGAGAAGGACATGCTCATCAGGATTAACTTTGCCACCATTGACAAGAAAGGGATCGTTGTCGATCGCCGTGCCGGCCGTATCGACAACGAGACCAACAAGAGAATCTGCAAGAAGCTACAGGAAAACATCCGGAAGGTATCGGATGTTGAGATCATCTTCGAGCCTGTTCAGGAACACCGCGCCCTCTTGGTGCTAAGGAGGAAAGGCCTCCGCGAGGAAATTCAGGAGACGGATCCGCAGAAGACAGGCCTTCCACCATTGCCGCCCAAGGCCCTCATTCCGGACGCTGAAGAAACGGCGCGTATCATGGAGGAACTCGTCGGCAAGGCGCGCGAGGTGCTGTCTGACGAGGAGAAAGCGAATATGCTGCTCCTCCGGGGTTACTCTACATTTAGAAGGTATCCTTACTTGAGTGAACGCTTTGGTCTCAATGCCCTCGCAATTGCTACGTACCCCATGTATCGGGGTATAGCAAGGCTACTGGGCATGGTTATCGGGCCGCGGCCTGATTCACTGAAAGGCGAGATAATGGCCCTGCGTGAGAATTATGCGAAGTATGATTTCTTCTTCGTACACGTGAAGGCAACTGACTCGCGGGGTGAAGACGGCAATTTCGACGCAAAGGTGAAGGTGATCGAAGAGGTGGATTCCCTCGTTCCCCTGGTCACCGACCTCAAGCCTGACGTACTCGTTATCACCGGCGATCACTCAACACCAGCAGCCCTTGCCTCGCACAGCTGGCATCCCTTGCCGGTACTCCTGTATTCGGCGACGGCGAGGCCGGACCGCGTGAAGAGATTCGGAGAAAGAGATTGCATAGCAGGGGGCCTGGGGAGAATGCCGATGGTCCATCTGATGGGTCTTGCGCTCGCCCATGCGGGCAGGCTCGAGAAGTTCGGGGCGTAAATCAAGAAACTTGCAGTAACGATGATGTAAAGAAAAGCCCCCGCCTCATTTTGTGAAAAGAGGCGGGGACTTTTTGTCTACCTGCTCTTTCTTTTTTCCAGTTCTTCAGCCCTCAACTGCTTGCGGAGGATCTTCCCAACGTTCGTCTTCGGAAGTTCCTTGCGGAACTCGATTTCTGAAGGCAGTTTATATTTTGCGAGCTTTGTTGCGCAGTACTCGAGTAATTCTTCCTGTGTCGCCTGGACACCTTCCTTGAGCACCACAAACACCTTTACATTTTCTCCCCTTTTTGGATCGGGGATTCCGATAGTGCACGCCTCCTGGACCTTGGGGTGCTCGAAAAACACCTCGTCGACGTCTCTCGGATAGATATTGAAGCCACCCGATATAATCATATCCTTCTTTCGGTCGACAATGTAAAAATATCCGTCCTTGTCGACTGTCGCGATATCTCCTGTGTAACACCAGCCGTTCCGAAGAGTATTCGCAGTCTCGTCGGGCATGCCTTTGTAGCCCTTCATGACCTGCGGTCCCTTGATAATCAGCTCTCCGGGCTCGCCTATCCCCATATCGGTCACGCCGTCGTCAAGACTTACGATGCGGCATTCAGTATCCGGGATGGGGACGCCTATGCTGCCGACCTTGCGGATGCCTCCGTAAGGGTTGATGTGTGTAACAGGCGTTGTCTCCGTCAGGCCGAATCCTTCGACAATCACGGCCCCCGTTAATCTCTCGAATTCGTGGATGACTTCAACAGGCAACGGCGCGCTGCCGGAAAAGGCCCCCCGGATGCAATTCATGTCAGTCTTCTTTAAGTTTGGATGGTTGAGCATTCCAATATACATGGTAGGCACAAGGGCAACGAAGGTTGGTTTGAATTCTCTGATTGATTCAAGAAGCGGCTCTGGTTGCGGCCTCGGCACCAATACTTGAGACGAACCGCAGTGTATGCCAAAATTCATAGCGCAGGATAGACCAAAAACATGAAAGTAGGGCAGTGCACCCAGGACGACCTCTGTCCCCTTACCAAACTGGGGGAACCATGCCTCGAGCTGCTGGACCTGTTTGCTCAAGTTGGCGTGGGTGAGCATGACTCCTTTAGATACGCCCGTCGTGCCTCCTGTATATTGGTACATGGCGATATCTTCGAAGCCTAACTTAACAGCCGGGGGTTGCGGCGGATATTTGGTTATACAGTCTTTCCACTTGAATACATCAGGCGCTGCTTTGACGTCGGCGGCCAGTTTCTTCTTTTTCGCGACAAGCGGGAAGAGGATATTCTTGGGAAAGGGCAGATAATCGCCTATGGAGGTGTAGACGATCTGTTTGATATTTGTCTTCGGCCTTAGGTCGATCATTCGATTTGCCAAGAGATCAAGAGTGATCAAGGCTTTTGACCCAGAGTCATTGAACTGATGCTCGAGTTCACGGTCCGTGTAAAGGGGGTTATTCATCACGGAAATGGCGCCGACTTTCAATATGGCATAATATGCAATGACGCATGGAATGAGGTTGGGAAGAAGGATCGCCACGGCATCTCCTCTCTTGATGCCGAAATCAGAGAGGCACGTTGCAAACTTGTCCACCATTTCCTTGAACTGACGATAGCTGAGCTTATACCCCTGAAATATAATTGCAGTCTTATCGGCAAATTCTCCTGCCGTCCTGTCAAGGATATCCGGCATACATATCTTTTCGTAACTGATTGTATGAGGCACTCCTTTCTCATAGGACTTCAGCCACGGTTTCTCCTGGTATGTGATCTTCTCAGCCATAAGCATGCCCTCCTTTTTTTCGAGTGCTTTCGATGATAAAAACTAAGTAGGGTAAGTTTCTCAATGCTACGCTTCAGACGGACTCGATTCTATATCAAATATCGTTCAAATACAACTTCCCAATCAAGACTAAATGAAAAAAGCCCTCATGCATTGCACGAGGGCTTTCCAAAAGAGCCACCTTCTCTTGAAAGCGCTATTCAGTTGTTGCACACACATCTGCCGAAGGCTTTTCCTCTTCAAGACCCATTGCCCGCCAGACAATCTCCGCGACATCAAGGGAGACCATCTTCTCTTCTTTTTCTCTCGCCTTGATGCCGTCAGTCAACATGGTCAGGCAGAAGGGACAGGCGACGGCGATGCTGGTCGCATTTACGCCGATAGCCTGGTCCGTTCTCATATTGTTTATTCTTTCGCCTTCATGCTCTTCCATCCACATCCTTCCTCCGCCCGCACCGCAACAGAAACTCCTGTCGAGTTTGCGCTCCATCTCCGAAAATTTCATACCTGGAATGGCATTGAGGATCCTTCTCGGCTGATCATAGATATTGTTGTATCTGCCGAGGAAGCATGAATCATGATAGGTGAAGAGACCTTCCACGGGCTTTTTCAGGACGATCTTTCCCGACGCGATCAGATTGGCTATGATCTCGGTGTGGTGGTAGACCTCATAGTTGCCGCCGAAATGCGGGTAATCTTTTTTGAGTGTGTTGTACCCGTGGGGGCAGGTGCAAATTATTTTCTTGATGCCGTAACCGTTCATCACATCAATGTTGGTCTGCATCATGGTTTGCGAGAGGTATTCATTTCCTCCCCTCATCGCCGAATCACCGCAGCATCCCTCTTCGGTGCCAAGGATGCCGAAGCTGACACCTGCGGACTCAAGGATCTTGGCAAAGGCCATGGATACCTTCTTGCCCCTGTCGTCAAATGATCCGGAGCATCCGACATAGAACAGGTACTCCACATTAGGATCCTCGGCCAAGGTCTTGACTCCGAGCTCCTTTGCCCAGTCGCCCCTGAGATGCGCTCCCACGCCCCAGGGGTTGGAGTTGTTCTCCATGTTCCTGAAGGTCAGCTGAAGTTCCGGCGCGAAATCCGCCTCCGTCAGGACCTTGTACTGGCGCATGTTGACGATCTTAGGAACATGTTCAATAGACGATGAGCAATGCTCCATACAATACATGCAGTTTGTGCAGTCCCACAGCTCATGAAGATTAACTACTTCTCCGACCATCGCTTTGGTCGCTGCAGGTATTTCCGGTTTGGCGTCTCCGCCGGCCTTAGCAGCCGCTTTTTTCGCTGCCACAGCAAGAGGTGCCCTTTCGAGCCAGTAGGTCTTCAAATCCTGAACCACTTTCTTAGGAGACAGTGCCTTACCCGAGAGGTAAGCCGGGCATCCGTCCTGGCACCGCCCGCAGCGCGTGCATGCGTCCGAATCAAATATCTGTTTCCAGGTGAAATCTTCCAGTTGGCCGGCACCGAAAGATTCCGCCGTCTCAAAATCACGGATCGGTTCGATGTTACCGACCGGCTTCAAAGACGCCATAAAATGATTGGCCGGGGTGGTGATCATGTGCACGAGCCGTGAATATGGTATGTAAGCGATGAGGCCCAATGCCATAAAGGTATGAGTCCACCACATGACCTTGTGTAAGATCTTTGCCGTATTGTTGTCCACTCCGGCAAATGCCTTGGCCAGTGTATAGCCGCCGAAGGACCATACTTCCCACGGCGGATTCGTCACGTGGATACGCAACGCCTCAATCACGAATCCCGTAATGATTATGCCGCCGATGAGGAGAAGCACAATTGCGTCATCAGCGGTGCTGTCAGGTTCACCTTTATAACCGAGGCGGTCGGGCTTGGTAATGTACCTTCTTTCCAAGGCAATGAATACCCCGGCAAGAACGAACAGTCCGAACACCTCCATGAGGAATGAAAAGATGAGATAGAATTTCCCCACCAGGAACGGAAAACCGTACGGCTCACCGACGTGGAATTCCGTTGCATCAAATGCAGCGCCGAATATCAGACCGACAAACCCGAAAAAAATCAACCCGTGCATTATGCCGGGATATGCATCCCGGAAAGTCTTAACCTGAAAAAAGCCGTTCTTGATAAGAAGCTTGATTCGTTCACCTATCTGGTCGGTTCTCACTTCCGGTTTGCCCAGCGCCGTCCACAGCTGCCACCGTTTGTAAATGCCGTAGGCGAAAATGGCAAGAGCGATAGCGGTAAAAAAGAAAAGGAGTCCTTCAAAATTTTCTGCGTTCCAGAAAACTTCCCTTCCCTCGTGGCCGACTGAAAACTTTGACAGTTCCATAATTCTCCTCACTGCAAAAAAATGGGGGTGCTAAATACACCCCCTTGATTGTTTCCTTACGCCAGAAGTTTCTTTACTTCCTTGGTCAACTCTGGAACGATCTTGAATAGATCATCCACAACACCATAATCGGCCCTTGCGAAAATCGGGGCATCCGGGTCCTTGTTGATTGCCACTATGTATTTTGAAGAACCCATGCCCGCCAGATGCTGAATGGCACCGGATATGCCGCATGCAATGTACAGGTTGGGTGAGACTACCTTTCCCGTTTGTCCCACTTGGTCCTTCTGCGGTCTCCAGCCTGCGTCGACTGCCGCCCTCGATGCTCCCACCGTGGCGCCCAAGACGTC
>DATJBN010000289.1:0-27033 GCA_035515335.1 Syntrophales bacterium
AGCAGGTCGTTTATCCTGAAATAGGAGCCAGCAAGCCTGTTGAACTCCGGATGCTTTCCCATCATCATCTGCAGGAGCTCAAACTTTAAGGCTGAGATTTCAGGCGCAGTTTCCGACAGATCCTTATCTGTTTCCTGGTACTGCAGCAATTTCCTGAAGACACTTTCCCACGGGGCTGTAGACTTAGCCATTATGTGGAGGGGCTTCTTGCTTGCTCTTACGGATATCTCAGCAGCGTCGCCGCTATGAAAGACGGGAATCCAGCCTGTGCGCGACATCATATGGGGAAGAAACATCTTGGGGGAGTATCTGTCCCACACCTTGAGAGGATGGACATACATCGTTTCTTCAACATGGTAGACATCAATCAAGAGTTGGGTGGTATCCCGGATCCTCGCCACTGCGCTGTGAGAATGCTGGCCCCGTGTAAGTGCAAAATACGCGACTGTTTCAAGCTCAAAAAGATACGGACACGTAACCTGAAAGAAGTTCGCAAGCAGTTCATCTGTCGCCCACCGGACAACGAGAAAAGAGAGGTTGTCGAATATATAGAATATCTCTCTTCCGTACGATTCGATGATCTTATTCACTTCCCCGCTGAAGGTATCGAATCCAACATCCGGATTCAATTTTACAATCGTCAATCCAGGCCGGGCCCCGAGGATTTCTACATGAGGTGCAAATCTTAGATAGATGCACTTTCGTCCGTCCGCTATTGCCTGGTTAGCAAATGCCTCAGCGAAATACTTGTACTCTTCCAGATCGTCGACCTGCCAGACAACATTGTCGCCGTACCGAAGCCCTTGAACGACCTCATCAAGTGAAGCAAGTCCACTCTTGACCGTCTCATTCTTCATTTAATGCCTCTTTCTCAAATGACATTTTAGCTTATCACATTTCTTCGATTTTAGCTAATAGCGGGCATTGAAAGCTATTTTCCAAAAAAGCAGAATTTTTTCTAAGTCTTACAATTCATTCTATTTCTTCCTTGCAAATCACAATTTTGTTGTTTTTTAGACCATAATCACCTATTATCCGCTTAAACGACATTGTCGTCGCGAATTGGAAAATAAATGTTGCAATTTTGTATTAAATGATGTATGATTTAGTTGTTCATCGGAAATGAGAAATTTTTCAAGAAAGGCTAAAAGTACAATTTTGATAGAATCGGTCTTGTTATTCTGCTTCTTTCTTGATAAGGAAGCTACGTAAATTGGGATTAAGCGTAAGAGGGAGCTTTTTGGCAGAACTGAAAATGAACAATTAAGGAGGTGCATATGGCTATAAATTGGGGACCATTCTTCATAGTGCCTTCGGCATCGCAGAGGACTCTTTCAGGCAGGGTTGTCTTGAGAGAAAGTTTCGATGAGGAACTGCTGAAAGAGGAGCTTGCGCAACTTGGATATTCACACGCCACAGTTAAGGCAACAAATCCTTGGTACTATCGGAAGAAGAACACCGAATCGTGGATCAAAATCGATGAATCCTCAGACAAACAAAATAATTTCAGCGTACCCTGGGAGACGACGCGGCTAAAAAATGGTGAATATGAGGTTCTCGGCATCATGCATGTGTCTGTAAGAGAAGGAGACGACGAACGGACGATAGCCCGCCAGAGCATAATGGATGTAACGATCAAGAATTAGACCTATGCATTGATCTTACATGAGCATGCCGTCTGCCAGCAGAGTGGCAGTGTGTCGTAATGCTCACCGAGAAAAGAGAAGAGGAGGAATTCTATACCTTCTATGACTAAGCAAATATGGAGTCCATCACAGATTGGCAAGACAGAGAATAAGGATACGAGCCTCCATAACTATGAAGAGCTTGCCGCTCTGCATGCGATTGCCAAGATACTGGCACAACCTCAGGAGTTACGGGATCAATTGGAGAAAGTCCTGAGGGAGATGAGCCTGAGACTGGGAATGGAGCGCGGCATGATATCGCTTCTCAACCGCGACACAGGAGAAGCCTGGCTCGACGTAGCACATGATGTCAATATCAAAGGCCTTGAGGTAATGTACAAACCGGGAGAGGGGATTACGGGAAGGGTGGCACAGACCGGGCGTCCGATGGCAGTTGCCAATCTCGGCCAGGAGGCCCATTTCCTAGACCGCACCGGCGCAAGGCGGTCTCTGAATAGATCCGAGTTGTCCTTTCTTTGCGTTCCTATCGTTTACGATGCCAGAGTCGTCGGTGTTATGTCAGCAGACAAGGTGGCCCGCATTGTCGAGAATCTTGATCGCGAGCTGGCCATGCTTTCCGCAGTCGCCGAGCTCATCGCGAAAGCCGTCCAAACCAGGGCTATCGAAGAGGAAAACCGTCGTCTGAGGATGATCGTGGGACGCTCCAAAGCGCCCTCCGTCGATATCATCGGCAATTCCAGGGCTATGCAGGAAATATTCGGACTCATAGCCCAGGTCGCCAGTACGAGCACGACGGTACTGATAAACGGAGAGACGGGAACAGGAAAGGAACTGGTGGCCAGGGCGATACATCTGAACAGCACCCGCAAGGATAGTCCGCTGATTTATGTGAATTGCGCTGCTATGCCCGATACACTCATAGAAAGCGAACTTTTCGGACATGAGAAAGGGGCATTCACAGGGGCCTTGCAACACAGAAAGGGGCGCTTCGAGGAAGCTCATGGCGGAACAATAGTCCTTGATGAAGTCGGTGAACTGTCGGCTGCCGCTCAGGCTAAGTTGCTTCGCGTCCTGCAGGATAAACAAATTCAACCATTGGGCTCATCGAAGGTAGTTAACGTAAATGTGCGCGTGATAGCTGCCACGAATCGGAACCTCGAGCAGGATATAGCGGCGGGACGTTTCCGCAGTGATTTATACTATCGTCTAAATGTCTTCCCGATATACTTGCCTCCTTTAAGAGAGCGGGGAAGCGACATAATAATGCTGGCAGATCACTTCATACTAAAATATGCGAAGCAGCTAACCAAGCCGGTGAACACGATTTCAACCCCGGTACTGGAAACATTCTTGGCGTATCAATGGCCGGGTAATGTCAGGGAACTTGAAAACTGCATAGAACGGGCCGTCCTTGTTGCAACGGCAGGTACGATTGAAAGCCTGCATCTCCCTCCCTCGCTACAAGTGAGAACAAAAGAAGGAGAAAAGAAAGAAAAACAGGGAAAACTTAAAAACGTCGTTGAAAATCAGGAGCGCTCGTTGATTATCGACGCCTTGAAGGAAACGCGTGGAAACCAGAGCAAGGCAGCCAAGTTGCTCGGTACGACAAAGCGAATTACCCAATACAAGATTCAAAAATTCGGCATCGACCCCTGGCAGTTCCGCCCGAAGAAGACAGGATCAATCACGCATTCGGTTCAAGAAGAGGAAAGGTAGCCTTAGTGCCAATGAAATTTGCCTGTGTGTATTAGTGTGCACTAGATAGAGAGGAAAACGTATGTGTCGACTATTTGCAATTACCAGCAAAGAGCCTCTTTCCCCGATGGTGGCATTGCGCGCCATTGACGTGATGAAGGAAGGACATGATGGCTCGGGTACTGGGATGTTCATGACCGATTTGGCAGGCGATTTTGAAAAACTCAAGAAAGAGCCCATCCTGTCCGGTACGTTTACCAATGAAGGCGTCAAGGCATTGGATCGTTTCATGACGGAATGCGACTTTCTTGTGAAGCACGAGCTGTCCATCCGCCCGAAGAAGCAGCCACCTCCGGGCACACCGAAAAGAGATTACTATCTCATTCGCGTATACGAGCATCCGCCGGCATGGAAAGACTTGAGCGAGGCGGAGATTCAGTTTCGCCTGATGATGATTCGTCTGCAGCTCCGGCGCATGGGAGAAGAAGACGGCTCCATGATGATTTTCAGCTTCTGGCCCGATGTCATCATGCTCAAGGAAGTGGGAGACCCTATGGCAATTGCAGATTACCTAGGGCTCGACCGAAAAGATCTACAGGCGCGCACGATGCTTGTCCAGGGACGTCAGAATACAAACTACGCGATAAACATCTATGCCTGCCATCCCTTTTTCATCCAGGGCATGGCCACAATGACCAACGGGGAAAATACGGCATTCGTGCCGATAAGAGAATTTCTGACGTCCCGTAATTTCCCCGGCTACATCGGTTATCAATCGGATTCGGAGGTATTCACCCACATACTGCATTACACGATGAGACACCTTTCTCTGGGACTTCCGATGTACAAACATGTCATAACGCCGTTGATGGACGGAGAGCTAACAAAGCATCCTGACAGCGAATGGCTGCGCCGGCTTAAGCAGGCATGTCGTCCTCTAATAATCGACGGTCCCAACTGCGTTATGGGTTGCCTGCCCGATAAGACCCTCTTTATGGTTCAGGACAGCAAGAAACTAAGGCCGGGGGTGGTAGGCGGTCATCCCGGGATGTACGCCTTTTCTTCGGAAATGTGCGGGCTGGACGCCACTATTCCGGCGCGTGACAAGAGTAAAGATTTCCAGCCGATGAAATATGACACGGCAATCGTCGGCCCGGAACGGCGGGAGGTAGAGATATGGAACCAGTGGGATGCCTTACCCCATTCACATTAAGCGTAAAAGATCTTCCCTGGATCATTGCATGGGATAAGCAAAAATGCACGCTCTGCGGCAGATGCACCGCGGTCTGTCCCGTTCGCGCAATTGAGTTAGGCGTTCACAGGAAGCGGGCTATCAACGTATCTGTAGGATTGGAAGAGAAGCCTGGTAACCTGTTTACGGTTTATCACGGCATTGATCAGCGTACCGACCCGGCCCATGCATGTGTTGGATGCGGGATGTGCAATCTAGTATGCCCCAACAATTGCATTATACCCGTTCACAATGAGGAGATCGACAAGCTTCGCTTTCACAATAACGTTGGCGGCGTTCCCAGGCGGAGAGGCGGACGACGCAATGTGCCTGGAGTTATTTTGGATCAGATAAAATTCATACGCATCTCCATGTTGACCGACCCGGCCCTGGACGCAGGACGCCACGAATTTGAATTGAGGACCCTCTTGGGACGTGTACTCCCTCCGGAAGAGATGGTACGAGTGACCCAGGAGAACGGCTGGACGCCGCCTGTTCGCGAGATTTATCCTCTCATCATAGGCAGCATGTCATTCGGGGCTTTATCCCCGAATATGTGGGAAGGCCTGCAGATGGGTGTGGCCTATCTTAATGAAGAACTGGGCATGCCCGTGCGTATGTGTACCGGTGAGGGCGGATGCCCCCCGAGGCTTCTCAGGTCCCGCTTTCTGAAATACGTAATTCTCCAGATAGCGAGCGGCTATTTCGGCTGGGACGAAATTATCCACGCCCTTCCGGAGATGAAAGAAGACCCCTGCGCCATAGAGATCAAGTACGGCCAGGGGGCCAAGCCGGGTGATGGCGGGCTTCTGATGTGGTACAAGGTCAACAAACTGATTGCGGCAATCAGGGGTGTTCCCCCCGGTGTCAGTCTGCCGAGCCCGCCGACCCATCAGACTAAATATTCCATCGAAGAGTCGGTGGCGAAGATGATCCAGTCCATGTACATGGGATGGGGATTCCGCGTGCCTGTGTATCCCAAGATTTCCGGCTCGAGTACAGCGCTCGCTGTACTTAACAATCTTACAAGAAATCCATACGCCGGAGGTTTGGCTATCGACGGCGAGGACGGCGGCACCGGCGCGGCATACAATATCTCGATGGATCACATGGGGCACCCCATCGCCAGCAATATCAGGGATGCTTACCTCAACCTCGTCAAGCTCGGTAAGCAGAACGAGATCCCCCTGTTCGCCGGCGGCGGTATAGGTAAAAGCGGCAACCTCGCGGCCAATGCGGCAGCCCTGATCATGCTGGGGGCGAGCGGCGTACAGTCGGGGAAGTACATGATGCAGGCTGCGGCCGGATGCCTCGGCTCCGAAAGCGATCGCTGCAACATCTGCAACATCGGCATCTGTCCGAAAGGCATTACCTCACAGGACCCCAGGGTTGATCGACGTCTCGATCCCGAAAAGGTCGCCGAGCGCATAGTAGAGGTCTTCTTGAGTTTTGACACGGAATTGAAAAAGATCGTCGCTCCTCTGGGCCGCTCTACCTCACTTCCAATTGGTATGTCAGACGCCATAGGCATTGCGGATCATCATGCTGCCGAGCGGCTCAGTATAAGATACGTTGTGTAGGGTTAAGGAGTGTCCATGACAAAGAAACCAAAAATAGTTATTGCCGGCATGGAAAAAGGCGTCCGCGTGGATTCCAGGATCCTCGAGGAACGCATCCAGAAAGCCGTCAGTGATGGCCATCAGACCATAGAAATCATAGCTCACGGGCAGCACGGTATCGGCGGACGTTTGTGGAAGGCGGGAGACAAGCCTGTATTGATAAGGATATTGGGGACTGCAGGCCAGCGCATCGGTTCCATGGGATTCCCCAACACATTTATTGACGTTGTCGGCCCAGCTTCCGACGACGTGGGCTGGCTCAATGCGGGGGCCCAGATCGTGGTCCGCGGTAACGCAACTAACGGCACGGGCAATGCCATGGCCCAGGGCAAGATATACGTTGCGGGTGATATCGGGGCCAGGGGCATGACGATGACGAAGCATAACCCGCGCTTCAATCCGCCCGAACTCTGGGTGCTGGGAAGCGTTGGTGATTCCTTTGCCGAGTTCATGGCAGGCGGCATTGCCGTCATCTGTGGACATGAAACTCCTCGCGTCAACAATGTCTTAGGATACCGTCCTTGCGTTGGTATGGTTGGAGGAAAGATATTTTTCCGCGGCTCCCATAAAGGCTACAGTATGCAGGACGCGCGACTGACAACGCCTGACGATGAAGAGTGGCGGTGGCTCACCGATAATATGCAAACATTCTTGAAGACGATCGATAGGCCAGATTTGTATCAGCTCCTGACAGATGACCGCGGCGCATGGCAGGTTCTTCTATCCCTCAAGCCTCATGAAAAGTATGGCGGCCCGGCAAAAAAAATGCGTCAGTTCCGTAAAGAGGTGTGGGATCGCGAACTAGGCGCCGGCGGCCTCATAGGCGATCTCTCTGATCTTGACAGAAGTCCCATCGATGTCATCACGACCGGCAAGCTGCGCCGGTTCGTTCCTGTATGGGAAAACGGCAAGTACCTCCCTCCGTGCCAAGCGGGATGTCCCACTGGAATACCGGTGCAGAAGCGTTGGGCGCTGATACGTGAAGGCCTGATGGAAAAGGCAGTCGACCTAGCTCTTTCTTATACGCCATTTCCGGCCAGTGTCTGCGGGTATCTATGCCCTAATCTCTGCATGGAACATTGCACGCGGCAGAAAGAAAAGCTTCCTCCGGTAGACATCACTCTGCTCGGCAAGGCCAGTCTCACGGCCGAACCGCCGACACCTGCCCCGAAGACAGGCAAGAAGATCGCCGTGATAGGAGGCGGCGCATCGGGACTCTCCGTTGCCTGGCAGCTCTGGATGAAGGGGCACGAGCCGGTAATCTATGAAATGCGATCCCGTCTCGGCGGAAAAATCACCGACATGATTCCGGGAAGCAGGATCCCCGACGAGGTGGTGGAGCATGAATTGCAGCGCGTCAGCAAGCAGATCACCCATATCAATCTGAAGCTTCCTCTCTCGGAGAAGGATTTCCTCGAAGTCAAGGAGAGACACGACTTGACCGTGATTGCCGTCGGGGCACAGAAGCCGCGGATGATTTCCGTTCCCGGCAACGAGAGGGCAATCCCGGCCCTTGAGTTCCTGAGGCAGAGCAAGGCGGGTAAAGCCAAGGTGGGGAAACAGGTCGTTGTCATCGGGGCAGGCAATGTCGGCTGTGACGCAGCGGCAGAGGCTGCACGCCTTGGCGCTAAGGACATAACCCTGATCGACATCCAGGAACCGGCCTCGTACGGAAAGGAAAGAAAGGCAGCTGAGGCGGCAGGTGCAAAGTTCCTCTGGCCGCGCTTTACAAAAACCATAACCGAGACAGGAGTGGAGTTGACGGACGGAGAGATCCTGCCCGCGGACACGGTTATCGTATCCATAGGCGACCAGCCGGATCTCTCTTTCCTGCCGAAGGATATCACAACAGAAAGGGGCTTCATCGTTGTTGACGACCATTTCCGGACGAGCGATCCACAGGTGTTTGCAATTGGCGACGCGGTGAAGCTCGGCCTCTTGACGGATGCCATTGGCGCCGGGCGCATCGCGGCAACGGCTATCGATGACCTGCTGAAAGGCTGGTACGAGACCTTCGACAAGCTTCCTCCGATTGATCCGGGGCGCATTAAGCTCGAGTACTACGACCCGCGGATTCTTGCTTTTGAAGATCCTTCATACTGTGCATCCCAGTGCGCTTCATGCGGTGCCTGCCGCGACTGCGGGATGTGCGAGACGATCTGTCCCGTCAAGGCGATATCGCGGAAACAGAGAGAAGGTAACGACTACGAGTACGCTGTCGATGAGGACAGATGCATAGGCTGCGGCTTCTGCGCTGGCGCATGCCCCACAGGGATCTGGGTACTCGTGGAAAACGAACCGCTGGAATAGCGAGAAAAGAGACTCGAGATTTAACTAAGGGCAATAAAGTTTTCTGGGCGAGATTACTTGAAATCAAAAAATCTAAGAAAAGGGGTGTGCTATGTTTTCATGCAAGACGAAGAAAGATGTTCTAAAAGCGGTTAAGGAAAGCAATGTCAGTTTCATTCAGTATTGGTTTACGGATGTTCTGGGAATGCAGAAGATCTTCAGCATTACACCTTCCGAGCTTGAAGAGGGCCTCGAAGAGGGAATGGGCTTCGACGGGTCTTCGATCCAGGGGTTTGCGAGGATCGAGGAGAGCGACATGATCGCCATGGCCGATCCCACCACCTTTCAGCTGATTCCCTGGCGTCCCTCCGACCGGCCGGTCGCGAGGATGATCTGCGATATTCTGAACCCAGACGGTACGCCTTACGAGGGCGATCCACGTTACGTGCTCAAGAAAGCGCTGAAGAAGATTGCCGACCAGGGCTACACGATGTACGTCGGTCCGGAACTGGAATATTTCTACTTCGCAAACGACAAGGCGACCGATATCCTGGATCAGGGTGGCTACTTCGACGGTCTCCCAATTGACCGTGCTACGGACCTCAGGCGACAGACCATCTTTGCCCTGCAGGACCTCGGTATCAGGGTCGAATACTCACATCATGAAGTGGCGCCGAGTCAGCATGAGATTGACCTCCGCTATGATGACGCCCTGTCTATGGCGGACAAGGTCATGACCTATCGCACCGCCGTAAAAGAGATCGCCAGGCAAAACGGCGTATACGCCACGTTCATGCCCAAGCCCATCTTCGGTCAGAACGGCAGCGGCATGCATACGCACCAGTCGCTCTTCAAGGGCAGCAAGAACGCCTTCTTTGACGGAAAGGATAAGT
The DNA here is from genome assembly GCA_035515335.1 of Syntrophales bacterium. Lineage (GTDB taxonomy): Bacteria > Desulfobacterota > Syntrophia > Syntrophales > UBA2185 > Fen-1135. Next base: position 9,374 of record DATJBN010000289.1, read on the forward strand.
ACCATCTCTCCGCGGTGGCAAAGAGCTACATTGCCGGTTTGATGACGCACGCGCCGGAGATTACGGCCATCTGCAATCAGTGGGTAAATTCATTCAAGCGCCTGGTTCCCGGCTACGAGGCACCTGTCTATGTGTCCTGGGCACGGCGCAACCGCTCGACAATGATTCGCGTCCCAATGTACAAACCGGGGAAGGAAAAGGCAACGCGCATCGAGTACCGCTCGCCTGATCCGGCATGCAATCCCTATCTTGCGTTCGCCGTGATGCTGGCGGCGGGCATGAAGGGCGTTGAGAAGAAGTACGTCCTTCCCGAACCGGTTGAAGAAGACATCTTTGAAATGGATGAGAAGGCCAGGGAGAAGGCAGGCATAACGTCTCTACCCGGCAGCCTGCATGAGGCACTCAAACTCGTATCGAAGAGCTCTCTCGTGAAGCAAACTCTCGGTGATCACATCTTCGAGAAGTTCATGGAAAATAAGAGAGTGGAATGGGACCGCTTCCGGACCCACGTCAGTCAGTTCGAGTTAGACAGATATCTGCCCATGCTGTAAACACACTACGACAAGATCCTGTCTTGGGTTGACATGTGCACAAGGGGTTTACGATTCAATATGCCTTTTCGAGTCTTGCCATTATTGGAAGAATTGTGTAAGAACATTTCATTCTATGGGCATTGTTTGTGAAGAAGGGTTTGTATTTCACACCCCATCATCCCTTGTGCACATGTTCCAAATTTCTCATATTGGCACTTCTCACTATCAGAAATTACCGAACATTGAGACATCAAGGATGTTGATCTCTTGAGGTCATTTATGTCGTTGTTGCGGAAAAAACCACCTGCGATACTGGTTCTTGAGGACGGCAGCGTATACCGCGGATACGCATTTGCCTCATCCGGAGAGACGCTTGGGGAAGTTGTGTTCAATACGGGGATGACAGGATATCAGGAGATAATAACGGACCCATCCTACAAAGGGCAGATCGTAACCATGACCTATCCGTTAATCGGAAATTACGGGATAAACCCGGAGGACATGGAGTCGGGGGCGATCCACCTCGAAGGATTCATTGTCAGGGAGTATCAGGGGACTCCGAGTAACTGGCGAAGCTGCATGTCACTGAAAGAGTTCCTTGAATCTCAGGGCAAGCTGGGCGTTGAGGGAATCGACACGAGGGCTCTCACGAGACGCATTCGCCTTGAAGGGGCGATGCGTGGGATACTCTCAACGGAAACGTCTGACATTGATCTTCTCATCTCACGCGTCCGGGCCTATCCGGGCCTCGTGGGAAGGGATCTTATAAAAGAAGTTACTTGCGCGGAACCGTATCGATGGAAGGACGGTAAGCCTCGACCTCTTTCGGCGGCGCTGGCAAAACCTCCATCAAAGGGAAAACGGCCTCTTCGGGTAGTCGTCCTCGACTGCGGCGTCAAGTATAACATACTCCGCAATCTGGAAAACCTCGGTTGTGAGGTGCTGGTACTCCCGGCGACGGCAACGGGGAAGGAGATGTTGTCGTACAAGCCGGACGGCATCCTGCTCTCTAACGGTCCGGGCGATCCGGCCGCATTGCCTTACATAGTCAAGGCGACCGAATACGTCCTGGGCAAGGTTCCCATCTTTGGCATATGTCTGGGCCATCAGATCCTGGGACAGGCGATGGGCGGAAGAACGGAGAAACTGAAATTCGGGCACCACGGCGTCAATCAGCCGGTGAAAAATATAGAGAGCGGCCGGATAGAGATCACTTCGCAGAACCATGGCTTCGTCGTTGTACCTGAATCCCTGCCGGAAGGGCCGGAGAAGACTTATGACAATCTCAATGACCATACCTCGGAGGGAATCTGCCATGAGTCGGAACATGCATTCAGCGTACAATATCATCCGGAGGCAGCGCCGGGACCTCATGATGTCAACTACCTGTTTAAGAAGTTTGTAGCCTTGATGGAAACCAAGAGGAGAGACTGATGATACTGATCATTGATTTCGGCTCTCAGTACAACCAGCTGATTGCGAGACGTGTTCGTGAGCACCAAGTCTATTGTCAGATAGAACCCCCGAATATCGACATCAGAAGAATCAAGGCCCTGAAACCGGAGGGTATCATTCTGTCCGGAGGCCCGGCAAGCATTTACGAAAAAGGAAGTCCCAAGGCTGACAAAAGAATTTTTGACCTCGGTATTCCCGTATTGGGCATATGTTACGGCTTGCAGTTCATGGTCGATGCCCTTGGCGGAAAGGTGATAGGCGCAGAAAAAAGGGAATACGGTTTCGCCGAACTGATGATCAGGTCTTCAGCCGGCATCTTCTCCGGCGTACATAAGAGGACGCGTTGCTGGATGAGCCACGGAGATACGATAGGTGTATTGCCGAAAGGTTTCAGGACAACCGCATCAACCCCCAACACGAAGATCGCCGCAGCAGAAAATGCATCCCGGAAATCATACGGCCTGCAGTTTCATCCGGAGGTCGTCCACACGCCCGAAGGCAAGAAGATGATAGAGAACTTTCTCTTCAGGATATGCGGCTGCAGGAAGAGCTGGACAATGGAATCCTTTGCCCGCGATGCAGTTGCCGAGATTCGCTCACAGGTGGGTAGGGGCAAGGTGATACTGGGCTTGAGCGGAGGCGTCGATTCCTCCGTCGCCGCGGTCCTCCTTCATCAGGCCATAGGTCGTCAGCTCCGCTGCGTGTTCGTGGATAACGGAGTGCTTAGGGAAGGCGAAGCCGAAAAGGTTCAGGATGTCTTCCGGAGGCACTTCCGGATGAACCTGCGCTTTGTCCGGGCAAGGAAAATATTCTTAAGCAGGCTAAAAGGTGTTGAGGACCCCGAAAAGAAAAGAAAGATTATCGGCCGGACCTTCATCGAGGTATTTGAGAGAGAAGCCCGCCGGATAAAGGATGTAAAGTTTCTTGCCCAGGGCACCCTCTATCCGGACGTCATCGAGTCCCGCTCCGTCTTCGGAGGGCCAAGTGCCGTTATAAAGTCTCACCACAATGTGGGCGGACTTCCGAAAAAGATGCGTCTAACTCTTGTGGAGCCTCTCAAACATCTCTTCAAGGACGAAGTCCGGCTCCTGGGAAAGGAATTAGGGATGTCGGATGAGCAGGTCTGGCGACAGCCGTTCCCCGGTCCGGGTCTCGCGATCCGCATCATCGGGGAGGTTACGGAAAAGCGTCTCGCCATTCTGCGCAAGGCCGACGTGATTCTCATGGATGAGATCCGGTCGGCCAATCTCTATCGTAAACTGTGGCAGTCTTTCGCAGTCCTCCTGCCGATCAAGAGCGTGGGGATCATGGGAGATCAGCGCACCTATGAGAATATTCTGTCAATCCGCGCGGTGACGAGCGACGATGCCATGACCGCCGATTGGGCGCGACTTCCGCATGAACTCCTGGGAAGGATTTCCAACAGAATAATCAACGAGGTGCGCGGTGTGAACCGGGTGGTCTACGACATCAGTTCGAAACCGCCGAGCACGATCGAATGGGAGTAGGGGGAGATTTGAAAAATCGGAAGAGGATCTGATTTTACGCGATAGTGGTTAGAACGAAAGTAAGATGCCAAGAAGAAGTGACCTGAAAAAAATACTCATCATCGGTTCCGGCCCGATCATCATCAGCCAGGCCTGCGAATTCGACTATTCCGGAACCCAAGCCTGCAAGGCCCTGAAGGAAGAAGGCTATCAGGTCGTCCTCATCAACAGCAATCCCGCAACAATAATGACCGACCCCGAGACGGCGGATAGGACCTATGTCGAGCCAATCACACCGGATGCCGTGGCGAAGATCATCGCCAAGGAAAAACCCGACGCGCTACTCCCCACGCTGGGCGGGCAGACTGGTCTGAACACAGCGGTGGCGGTCGCCGAGAGCGGTGTGCTTGAGCGCTATGGCGTGGAGATGATCGGCGCATCTCTGGAGGTAATAAAGAAGGCGGAGGACAGGGAAAAATTCCGCACCGCCATGGAGCGGATCGGGCTCCGCGTGCCAAAGAGCGGGTTCGCAAGAAGCATGGATGAAGTCTTCGCAGCCGCAGGAGCCATCGGCTTCCCTCTCATAATCCGTCCTTCCTTCACACTGGGAGGCACGGGAAGCGGCGTCGTCTATAACAGAGAGGAACTTGCGGAACTCGCCAAGGCAGGACTCGACGCGAGCATGATCCATGAGATAATGCTCGAGGAGTCTGTTTTAGGCTGGAAGGAATTCGAGCTCGAGGTGATGCGGGACAAAGCGGATAATGTTGTCATCATCTGTTCGATAGAGAACTTCGATCCCATGGGCATCCACACGGGAGAATCGATTACGGTCGCCCCCGCGCAGACCCTGACCGACGTCGAGTATCAGCGGATGCGGGATGCGTCAATCGCGATCATGCGTGAGATAGGGGTTACGACGGGCGGATCGAATGTTCAGTTCGCGATAAACCCGAAGAACGGCGAAATGGTCGTAATCGAAATGAACCCCCGGGTATCACGGTCATCCGCCTTGACCTCCAAGGCCACGGGATTCCCCATCGCCAAGATCGCCGCAAAACTGGCCTGCGGTTATACGCTCGACGAAATACCCAACGACATCACCAAAGAAACGATGGCATCTTTCGAGCCCACGATCGACTACTGCGTCGTAAAGATTCCCCGCTGGACTTTTGAAAAATTTCCTGAGACCGAAGACCTTTTGACCACGTCCATGAAGTCTGTGGGAGAGACAATGTCCATCGGCCGCACCTTCACAGAGGCCCTCCAGAAGGCGATCCGCTCGCTGGAGATAGGCCGATACAGCATGAATATTACTCTCCCTGCCGACGTGGACAGCGTCGAAGACTTCCTGTCATCCAAATTACGGACTCCCAATTCACTGCGCCTGTTTTACATGGCGGCAGCCTTGCAGCACGGGATGACGACAGAAGATATCAACCATCTCACGTCAATCGATCCGTGGTTTCTTAACCAGATAAAAAATATAGTTGAGGCGGAGAAGATCCTCCGCACCTTGCCCCTTTCCGCAGATCTGCTGCGGGAGGCGAAAGGGATGGGATTTTCCGATAGGTACCTGGGAGAACTCTGGAGCGTGCCTGAAGCGGACATTCGCAAGAAACGCTTCAGTGAAAACATCTTCCCAGTCTTCAAGCTCGTCGATACATGCGCCGCAGAATTCGAGGCCTATACGCCGTATTATTACTCAACTTATGAGATCGAAGACGAAGCGCGTCCTTCGTCGAAACCGAAGGTAGTCATCCTCGGAGGAGGCCCAAACCGTATAGGGCAGGGTATTGAATTCGACTACTGCTGTGTGCATGCATCATTTGCCCTGCGTGAAGAAGGCTATGAAAGCATAATGGTGAATTCCAATCCGGAGACGGTGAGCACGGATTATGACACATCGGATAAGCTCTTCTTCGAGCCGGTGACTCTCGAAGATGTACTCCACATAATCAGGACGGAAGATCCTCTGGGAGTTATCGTCCAGTTCGGAGGACAGACGCCCCTCAACCTTGCCAAGGGACTGGAAGCGGCAGGAGCAAGGATCCTGGGCACGTCACCCGATGCGATAGACCGCGCGGAGGACAGAAAGCGATTCCAGGATATCGTCACCCGTCTTGACCTGAGGCAGCCGGACAACGATACGGCAACGGATATCAGCGGCGCGCTCAAGGCGGCCCGGAGGATCGGATACCCTGTGCTGGTAAGGCCCTCATATGTCCTGGGCGGACGGTCCATGGAAATAGTTTACGATCAGGAGACATTGAGCCAGTTCATGGAGAGGGCTATGGCCGTTTCGCCTGATCATCCCATACTGATCGACAAATTCCTTCAGGATGCCATCGAAGTCGATGTCGATGCCATAAGCGACGGCAGGGATACGGTGATCGGCGGGATCATGGAACACATCGAAGAGGCGGGTATCCATTCCGGAGACAGCGCTTGCGTACTTCCGCCCATCACGTTTTCCAATGAGCTTCTGGAGACAATCGAAAGACAGACAAAACTTATCGCGCGGGAACTCGGTGTCGTGGGCCTGATGAACATCCAGTATGCCGTAAAAGACGGGGTCCTTTATGTCCTCGAGGTCAACCCGCGTGCATCGCGCACCGTTCCGTTTGTCAGCAAGGCCATCGGTGTGCCTCTCGCCAAACTGGCGACAAAGATAATGCTCGGGCGATCCCTCAAGGAACTGCGATTCACAAAGACGATATGGCCAAAGCATATTTCCGTTAAGGAAGCGGTGTTCCCCTTCAACAGATTCCCGAATGTGGATGTCCTCCTGGGCCCGGAGATGAAGTCCACCGGTGAAGTGATGGGAATAGACCGATCCTTCGGCATGGCATTCGCCAAATCGCAGATGGCTGCGGGTTTCCACCTGCCACTCGAAGGAGGCGTCTTTGTCAGCGTGAATGATATTCACAAGGATAAGATCGTTCCCGTCGCCCGCGCCTTTCAGGATATGGGATTCCACATGATGGCGACTCGCGGAACCGCCGCCCACTTGGAGAGACAGGGCATAAAGACCGAGACCATCTTCAAGGTCAGCGAGGGGCGCCCGCATGTTGTTGACCGGATCAAGAATGGAGACATCCAGATAGTCATCAATACAAGTGTCGGGAGAAGGTCAAGCCTTGACGCGTATCATATAAGACGCGGCGCGCTGATCTACAACGTCCTCTATACGACGACGACTGCCGGATCGAAGGCTCTTGCCGAAGCCATCATGGCACTGAAAAAGGAAACGTGGGATGTTTCACCCCTTCAGGATTATCACAGCAATGGAAAGGTGTCGCGCAAGAAAGTCATAAACTGACCGTTTGGAATTTTAGGAAATGAGAGGATCATAATGTCCGGATACTTTATAGCGGAAGATAAGCCTAGAGAGGAATGCGGGGTCTTTGCCGTTTACGGAAGCAAAGAGGCGGCGCGTGTAACATTCTTCGGACTCTTCGCACTTCAGCATCGCGGGCAGGAGAGTGCGGGCATCAACACCGCGGACGGCTGTCACGTCTTCGGGCATAAAGGCATGGGATTGGCCTCTGAGGTGTTTCATGAGGATGTCCTCTCGCGGTTGCCGGGTCACCTTGCCATCGGGCATGTCCGTTATTCGACCATGGGGTCGTCCATCATTTCAAACGCGCAACCGTTCCTCGTTCATCATGCGGGCGAGCATTATGCTCTGGGCCACAACGGAAACCTCATCAATGCCCAGGAATTGAGGTCTGATCTGGAAGACAAGGGCTCCATCTTCCAATCAACGATGGACAGTGAAGTAATAATCCATCTGATGGCCCATTACCTGAGAGAAGGATTTGAAATTGCTCTCACGAAGGCGCTCAGTCAAGTTAAGGGTTCCTACAGTATCGTCATGCTCACGAAGGACAAAGTCGTCGCCGCCCGTGACCCCCGCGGGTTCCGTCCCCTTTCCCTGGGAGAGATAAACGGCGGCTGGGTAGTGGCCTCCGAGACTTGCGCCTTCGACCTCTTAGGGGCAACTTACGTGCGTGATGTGGCGCCTGGTGAGATACTGATCATCGACCATACAGGTTTGAAGAGCCTGACCCCTTTCCCGCCGGTGAAGCCCGCACATTGCATCTTCGAGCTCATCTATTTTGCCCGGCCCGACAGCCAGATATTCGGCCAGAATGTATATATGTGCAGAAAGAAACTGGGACACAGTATGGCAAAGGAATACAGGCCGGAGGTGGATATCGTCATGCCGTTTCCCGATTCCGGGACGTACGCAGCGATTGGTTATGCAGAAGAGAGCGGTATTCCCTTTGAGATGGGAATGATCCGCAACCACTACGTGGGAAGGACGTTCATTCAGCCGAGCCAGCCGATGAGAGACTTCGGTGTGCGCGTAAAATTGAATCCGGTGCGGGCCCTGCTAGCAGGCAGACGTGTCCTGATTGTCGAGGATTCAATCATCAGGGGCACTACGAGCCGCAACCGTGTCCGCAATCTCCGCGAGAGCGGCGTGAAGGAAATCTATATGGCTGTTAGCTGTCCACCAACGCGCTATCCCTGTCCATACGGGATCGATTTCTCGTCGAAAGGTGAACTGATCGCCGCACAGAAGGAGTACGTGGATGCGGTAGGCTCGTTCATAGGCCTTGACGGCCTGCACTATCTCTCACTGGAAGGCATGGTCGAAGCGACCGGCATGGCGAGTGACAGTTTCTGCCTCGCCTGCTACACCGGTAAATATCCGCTCGCACCCCCTGCCGGTTTCGGAAAGTTCTGCCTGGAGGACTGAGAAGTTCAGAATCGCCTTATCAAGCAGAAACCAAGCGCACAGTAGTATGTGCCTACAATTTTCCCTACAGTCAATCATTATTGTTGTTTACAAAGCCATCCTGCATTATCATCTAATTACAGTATCCGAAAAATAAGGCCTTCAAAAATGGAGGGAACATGAAGCAGAAGATTGCCGTACTCACGGGCGGCGGCGATTGTCCCGGCCTTAACGGCGCGGTCAAGTGGGTCACAAAGACCGCCCTCGACCCGAGGCTCGCTGAAAAGCGTTCCGTGACGTTTGAGGTTATAGGAATCAAGGAAGGCTGGAAAGGATTGGTGGAGGTCGATCCGGACGACGGGAGGAGCCTCGATCGATATCTCTGCCATCTCGATGAAGAGGTCGTGCGCGCCTGGGATCGGCACGGCGGGACAAACCTTGGCACCTCACGGACGAATCCGTTCAATCCGAAGAATGATCGTTCGGTAAAGGTAATTGAAAATATCAAGAAGCTCGGCATCGATGTAATTGTCGTCCTCGGCGGAGAAGACACCCTCGGCGTTGCATATAAATTGCACAAGCTGGGAATCAAGACTGTAGGCATACCGAAGACGATAGACAATGATCTCACGGGAACCGAATACTCTCTCGGCTTTGACACGGCTGTCAATGTGATCGTGGAGGAGATTGACAGACTGAGAACCACAGCCGGCTCTCACAGCCGCAACTTCGTTGTGGAAACGATGGGACGTACTGCAGGATGGCTCGCCCTGCGCGGCGGTGAGTGCAGCGGCGCCTATATAATACTGATTCCCGAACATCCTTTCGACATCGATGCGGTCTGTGACCTCCTCCGCGAACGGGAAGGTCGGGAGATAAAATACTCCATCATCGTCGTCTCTGAAGGCGCCCGGCCTGCGGGTCAGCACGAATTCTTGAGCAACACCAAGCTTGACGACTTCGGACATCCCACGCTGGGAGGGATAGCCCACTCTCTTGCCCTTGAGATCGAAAAGAGGACGGGGTTTGAGACACGATCTCTCATTCTGAGTCATTTGCAAAGAGGAGGAACCCCTTCCGCTTATGATCGTCTCATGGCCAGATGGTTTGGCATTGCCGCGGTGGACACGATCCTCAATGAGGATTACGGCCGTATGGTGAGCCTGATGAGAGGCGAGATTACGAGTATCCCTCTCAAAGAGATAATCAGCAAGTTGAAACTCGTGGATGTCGAAAAATATTACGACACTGAACGCTACAACGGGAGGAGATCCATATTGTGAGACGCATCGACCTGCTCATCCGTCTTCCCTTGGCGGTCCTATGTCTTGCCGCATTGGCGCTATTCCTGACCATCACGGGAGCCCCTGACAACGCTAACGCGGGACAGCGAGACGGAGTACAGCAGCAAACACCGCAGAAAACATATCCGGAAATTCCGTCTCCACCTAATTATAAAGAGGAGATGCCTCCCTCACAACAGGCGCCGGAAAATCGTGGCGCTCTCAATCCAAGGACGGGCGAGTACTATCCTCCTTCCGGCAACGGTGTCATCAATCCCAGAACAGGAGAATATTATCCTCCCAGCGGCCAGGGATTCATCAATCCGAGAACCGGTGCGTTTTATCCGCACTCAAATCATTAACCGAGAAGATAAATGGCCTAGGCACTTTTACTTATTTATGACGCCCTCCCGCCTCAGTTCCTCAATCTCTTCCTCTTTGTAGCCAAGGACGTCCTTCAGTACCTCGTCCGTATGCTCGCCCAGGAGCGGGGCAGGTGCATATACCTCGCCTGGCGTTTCTGACAGGCGGATCGGAGAACCGGTGATTGCCATCCTTCCCACGTTAGGCTGATCTATCTCAACGAGCATATTTCTGTACCTGATATGCGGGTCCTCGCAGATATTCTTGATGCTGTTGACAGGTGAATATGGCAGATCCGCCTTTTCAAACAGTTCAGACCACTCTTTGGTCGTTTTCTTTGAGATTTCTTCCGAGATGATCGAGACTAATTCCTTTACATGTCTGGTCCTCAAAGGGTTTGTTTTAAACCGCGGTTCTTCCGTCAAGTCTTCTCTTGCTATCACTTTGCAGAATTTCACCCAGAGGGCATCATTGCCTATGGCGGCGATGATCCACGAGTCCTTTGTCTTAAAGCTTTGAAAAGGCGTGATGGAGGGATGCCTGCTTCCCAGTGGGCCGGGAGTCTCTCCGCTTATCGTATGGCGGACGACCGCATTTTCCAACACGGCGAACAGCCCGTCAACCATGGCCCCGTCGTAGTGCTGGCCCTTCCCCGACCTGTTCCTGTAGATGAGTGCTGCCAGGATTCCTATTGCGGCCTGGTGTCCGGAGAAGATATCACCTACTGAGGAGCCAACCCTGCAGGGCTCTCCTCCTTCAGGACCCGTGATGCTCATGACGCCGCTGTAGCCCTGGGCAACCATGTCGTAAGATGGCCTCGTGTCATACCCGGGAAGTGAATCCTGGCCGAAGCCGGAGATGGAGGCATAAACGATCCGCGGATTGATCCTCTTTATATCATCCCAGCCGAAGCCGAGCTTTCTCATTGTGGTCGGTCTGTAATTTTCAACAAGCACATCGGATACCGCAATCATCTTCCTGAGAACTTCTTTACCCTTTTCCTTGCTGAGATCGAGGACCATGCTCTTCTTGTTGCGGTTAAGGCTTATGAAATAGCCGCTCCTATTCTTGCCGGCCTCACCGACAAAAGGCCCGAACTCACGCGCATCGTCCCCCCGGGGCGGCTCCACGTGAATGACTTCCGCTCCCAGGTCAGCCAGGAACATCGTAGTTATTGGAGCAGCGAGTACATGGCTGAGATCGACGACCCTGATGCCTTCCAGTGCACGACTCATCTTCTTAACCTCTAAATGTATTCATTCGTATGGACCTTGATGCAAGAATCTCCGGTCAGAATATCACATAGTACAGGCTCGAGAGAATAATGGATGTCAGGAGAATGATTGCCACCGGCCAGGCAATATACCTATATGCTCCAAATACAGTCACACAGAAATATTCGGCTGTAACGACGAAGCACGCGTGCATGGGCGAGAGCAGCATGCCCATGTAACCGAATGAGTAAGCAAACACAGTGGTGGCGGCAAGAAGGCCGGTTGACGGTTCCGTACCGATGAGGGCAAATACTATCGGGAAACTCGCACCGACGAAACCGAAGGCAACCCCTGTCACCATGCCGGAGATGAAAGGGATCAGCATGATAACGGCAATGAGAGGGATTCCCGTCCGGACAAATTCATCGCGCATCCCCGTTATCAACGTAACACCCGTGGCATCGACAGGACACACAAGTGCGGCAGAGAAGGCCTGAATCCCGATAACGAGCGCTATCATGAGCCAGGTGTCCTTCCGCAGCAGCATGCGCAGGGATGGTCTGAGAGCAGAGGCATGGCCGGAAAAAATGGCGACAAGCGCAGCGATGAGGCCTACCAGCATTGCGATCAGATTTGCCAGCGTTCCCTCAACACCCATGAGTGGAAGAATTCCCGACCCGACAAGCGATATCATGACAAGGAGCCCGATAGGCCCCATGGCCGAAAGGACATCGCCTGTGTTCATCCTTCCATAACCCACGCCTTCGTCGTCCTCCTTCTTGATCCTCCGCAGGATAAACAGATAACCGCTAACAGCTGCAACAACGGTAAAAGGCATCTGTATGAGGAAGAACCAGATTGCCGGGAGCCTCGAGTACTGCATGGCGAGGATGACGCCCGGATAGAGGGGCCACCAATATTCCCAAAGGTGCCGGAACCAGTAATTGATGGCGACCTTGTGGGATAATTCTAGCTCTCCGTTTTCGTCAACCGCAGCGACGAAGGGCGCGGAGAAGAGCGCACCCGCAGGCATCGGCAGAAGTCCCACCAATGCGGGCAGTCCGGCCAAGATGATATGTTTGCTCTTCAGCCATTCTTTCAGGGCGCCGATCGTGCGGTCCATCCTTCCGGTCTTGCTCAGGGCTTCCGTAAAGAAAAGGAGAAGGAGAATAATGACGGGCAGTATGTAATTCTGCGGCTCTCCAAACGTTGCCAATTGGTAGTGGAGGCCGCCCATACCTGCGCCGGCCCACAGGGGCAGGAGGACTGAAAAGACGAGTATAGCAATGCCCAGCGGCGTCCCCGATGAGTAGAGGACCAGTATACCGATAAAGGATACGCCTACCTTACAATAGGCGGGAAGATGTAACAACCATTCGACCACTTCTGCACCATAACACTGTGCAAACGCGCCTGCACACCGGGGAAGGCCGGTCGCTCTGCACATGCTTTTACATTCTTTCTGCCTGTCTGCGAAGATTTTTTTGGGTAAGGTGAACGTAACTTCCCGATCGAGGGCTGCGCCGGTTCTTCAAGAATGACGGTGCAGGAATATGATCACCGGATACACACGCTCAGAACTTCGCTGAAGTCAGTCTCTCCTTTCAACACCTTCATGATACCGCTCTGCAGCAAGGTGTGCATCCCCTCGGATGTGGCATTCTTGCGGATGGCAGCAATGGATTTCCTGGCGATAATCATCTGTTTGATCGCATCCGTAGCCACCAGCAATTCATAGAGCCCCATCATACCCCTGTAGCCCATACCGTTGCACTCACGGCATCCTTTGGCGTGATACAGCCTGAATGCTTTGTCATAGACGACTCCCAAATGCGAAAACGCCTTCTCACCGAAGTGGTGTGCGAGCTCCTCAAACTCTTTCTTTTCCGGATGGTAAGCCTCCCGGCAGGCAACGCACAGACTCCGCACCAGCCTCTGGGCCAAAACACAGAGGAGGGAATCGGCAAACGCGAACGGGTCTATCCCCATGTCCAGAAGTCTGACGATAGTCTCCGGCGCGTTGTTTGTATGCAGCGTGCTCAACACGAGATGGCCGGTCGTGGACGCCTCTATGCCCATCTTGGCCGTTTCATAGTCACGCATCTCGCCTACCATGATCACATCAGGGTCCGCGCGCAGGAAGGCACGCATGGCGTTGCTGAAGTCGAGTCCGATCTTATGATGAACCTGAACCTGGCGTATACCCTGCTGCGTAATCTCTACGGGGTCTTCCGCGGTCCAGATCTTCATGTTGGGCTTGTTGATAATGTGTAGGGCTGCGTGTGCGGTGGTCGTCTTGCCCGATCCGGTGGGACCCACGATCAGGATTAGTCCATAGGGTTTCTTCAATTGTGCCCTGAAGCGCTCATGGGTGTCGGGTTCCATCTGCAGTTCGTTCAATTTCATGATCTTCCCGCGCGTCAGGATCCGAAGCACCACATCCTCCACGTACCCATGCGTGGGCAGAGTGGCCACGCGCAGCTCTATCTCCTCGCCGCCCGGTCTCTCATATTTTATCTTGCCGTCCTGCGGCAGACGACGTTCGGTAATGTCGAGATAGGACATAATCTTTACGCGGGAAACGATGGGCGACCTGTAGTGGTAGGGGAAAGTCTTATAATGTATGCATTCGCCGTCTATCCTGAAGCGGACATTAACCACCCGGTCTTTTATGTCCGGCTCTATATGGATATCAGAGGCGCGCCTGGCAAAGGCCTCGTCTATCAGGTCATTGACCAGGTTTACGATGTTGCTGTCCGACGCATCGATGGCGAGCGGTTCTTCCTTTATGCTTTCCCCTTCCTCCGCGCCATCCGCGATACGGTCCGCGGAGTCAGCTTCCGCACCGTCATCAATGCCATAGAAATAATCGACAAATTTCAGAATGTCGGCCTTTGTTGCTGCACAGTAGTCCACGTCCTTCGTCTTCAGAAGGTTTTCTATCATGTCCCGCTTCAGTATATCTGCCGGATCGTACATCACGACGGTGATGCGTCCTTCTCTGCTCTCCAGAGGCACCCACAGCTCACGACGAAGGTACTGGTATTTGAGCGTATGGAGAAGGTGCCTCGGAATCGCGCAATTCCTGTTAAAGACGATGGTACGGTACGCAGCAGGTAAGGATCGCGACTCCGCGGCCTTTACACCTGAACCGTGCGGTTTTCCTCTTTCCGATGACGTTAGGTTCATGGAGTTCCGTGCCTTGTGAACAACCGGCTTTGTTGCGCCGCTCCATACTTGTTTAATTGAGAAGGGCTTCCAGATTAATACAGATAATTTCCGAAATGACAAGTTAATTATAATGATTTGGGGAGCCGATCGGCGTGGGATAAACTTTCAGCAATGAAATATAAGGACAGGGTTGTAAGATCGAATGCCGCAAAATCAAAAGGGACTCATGATTTCTCATGGTCCCTTTTGAATGTTTCTTATGAAGTTGGGTTCGAAGAAAGTTATTTCTTTGCGGGTTCTTCCTTCTTCATTTCCTCCTTCTTCTCTTCCTTCTTTTCCTTCTTTGCCTTCTTTGCCTTCTTTACCTTCTTCTTCTCTTCCTTAGCGGGTTTCTTCTCTTCCATCTTCTTCTCGGGTGCCGGAGCCGGAGCCGGGGCCTGGGCGAAGCAGAGGCCGGTCATCGAAAGGGCAAAAAGAATCGCGATAATGATTGTCGAGAGCTTCTTCATTCGTTTCACCTCCTTTCACTTTTTGTTTTCTTCTAATTTAGCAAGCACCATGCCACAATAAAAACGAATAAAAATGTATAGCAATAATCATATGTTGCTTTAACGCAGCAATTATTTCTTGTCTTTTGCTGAGGAAGTATTCCCCTTCCTTTGGGGAATAATTCCCTAAAAGGGTAATCAAATTATTGCCGGGGAATCCGCTTTGGCTCTGTTAGATATAAGAATGGTAAGAGGTGTAACCTGACGGTCACGCTCACCAACCGTTCCTATGGATCCTTGAAGCGTTGAATCGCAGCGCCTTAGGTTTATGTTCGTCCGGATATCCGATGGGAATAACGGCAAGGGGTATCACATGCTCGGGCAGTTTCAGAAGTTTTTGCATGCCTGAAACGCGGTCCTCGACAGGATAGATACCAAGCCAGACGGCCCCTAATCCTTTTGCTTGGACAGCAATCAGGATATTCTCTGTCGCCGCTGAACAGTCCTGCACCCAGAAATCCTTGTACACCTCTAATTTCAGGTCCGCGCAAACTGCAATCGCGACGGATGCCATTCTTACAGACTGAGAGTAGGGATGAACCTTGGGAATTTCATCGAGTATCTTCCGATCGTTTATGATTACAAAATGCCATGGCTGTTCATTCCCTGCCGAAGGGGCACTCATCGCAGCCTGCAATATCTCCGTCAGCGTATCTTCCGAGACAGACTCCTTCGTATACTTGCGAATACTTCTTCTGGAAGAAATAGCCTCAATCGCATCCATTGTGATTTTCTCCCTTCTCTTCCTCTTACAGGCTATCGCCCCTTGCAGTCCGACTTGCCCTTGCCATAGCCGCCTGTTTCCTCGCTCTTGAGAATTCCCCCTTCAAAGGTGAGAACGTAGATAAAATCGTTTTCGCCGCAGTTATAATACCACTTTTCGCTGGGTTTCTTCTTTTCTTTCAGATAAGTGCCCTTCACCTTGCCGCTCTCATCCTTTCGCCCCTCCTCCGTTCTGTAGTGCCGGCCTTTCTTGTAGCGCACCTTTTCCTTGGAGGCAGGTTTGCCGCACTCAAGAAGCACCTTTGTTTTGGAATCCCCAACAGTAACATAGCCATCGCCGCATCTGAACGCATAGCCCTCAACACCAGTGGATAGGATGAAGACTACAGCAACTGACAAAGAAATAACTATTCTTACCATAGCATCTCCTCCCGGGGTCGGCCTGTGTTGGCTGCTCGAAAATTGTAGAATGATTTGTCGGAGGCCGGATTATCTCGAAGACGCACCTGTCCTTGTCCGTCTTCAAGAATGTTAAGTTAACAGAGTATCAACTTTTCCTGCTTGTCTTGGCCGTAAAGATGGATATCTGCTGCTTCACTTTCTTACTATCGCACTTGGGGCACTTCACTTTGCCTTTCTCGTACTCGGTGAAACTCTGTGTAAGCGAGAACTGTTTCTTGCAAGCTTCGCAGCGATACTCGTACGTGGGCATGTTCCCTCCATGTCAGGGCTACATTGATAGTGTTATTTTCTTATTCATATTCTAATTAAATGCTATATATTGTCAAGGATGGTAGATGAGAAATTTTGACACTGACTATGAATGTCGAGTGGAGCCCAAAGGGAGATGCTATGTCAAGGATATTAATCATTTTTCATTCGCAGACAGGGAACACGGAGAGGATGGCCCAGGCAGTAACGGATGGTGCCCGGGCAATCGATAATACCGAAGTAATCCTGAAAAGGGCGCAAGATGCAACCGTTGATGATCTTCTGTTAGCAGACGGATTAGCAATCGGTACACCCGAGAACTTCGGTTATATGTCAGGCATGGTTAAGGATTTTTTTGACAGGACCTTTTATAGAGCTGAAAATAAGGTCTTCAGAAAGCCATATGTAGTCTTCATCAGCGCAGGCAACGACGGAACCGGCGCTTTAAGAGCGATAGAACGAATCGCTTCCGGCTACAAGTTCAAGATGGTCTACGAGCCTGTTATAGCGAAGGGCAAGCTGACCGACGATGTCATCGAAAGATGTCGCGAGCTGGGCGGTGTCCTAGCAGCGGGATGCCAGGCGGACATATATTAGCGCGTTTCAAACCGTCCTCTGCGGTTCGATTATCACCTTTAGGGATTCTCCACCATCCGCGACAAGGCGAAAACCATGACCTGTTTCAGCGAGGGACAATCTATGGGTAACCATCTTACTGACCGGAACGCGACCGGACCTGATGAGCTCTATGGCAATTGTTGCATCAAGCGGGCTGTTGCCGTAGGACGGGATCAATTTTATTTCGTTGCGCCAAAACTCGTTGATGGGGACTGACAGCTCCACATCCGGCTCGGTTGTGGCAAAGCAGAGGATCGTTCCGCCACGGTCTACCGATTTCAGTGCCTGCCTGAACGCGGCTGGGGCACCCGTACATACAATCACGAGGTCGGCGAGCCTGCCCTCATTAATCCTCCGGACATATTCCGGCATATCGTCCCCTGCAGGAAGAACCGCATCCGCGCCGAACTCCTTTGCCACCCGCAGTCTGTAATCGCTCACGTCCGTCGCGATGATCCGTCCTGCCCCGAGGGCCCGGGCGAGAAGAAGATGCAGGAGGCCCGAGATGCCGCTCCCCAGTAACAGCAGAGATTGCCCGGGTTGGAGATTTGCCACCCTCTGTCCGCGCACAACACAGGCCAGCGGCTCGATGAAGACACCGTCTTCAAATGAGAGCTCTTCCGGAAGAAGAAACACACCTCGATCCACATTGAGCAGAGGCACCCGGATGTATTCGGCAAAACCGCCCGGGTCATAGTTCGTCGTATGCAGTGTCTCGCAGGCCGTATGGTATCCCGCGAGGCAGTAATGGCATGTGTTGCACGGGATATGATGGGAGACGAAGACCCTGTCGCCGACTTTGTAGCG
>DATJBN010000290.1:0-12067 GCA_035515335.1 Syntrophales bacterium
TTACAGCGCTCAGTCTTATCATGACATCTGTACCTGCCCAGGCCGACGATCGGCCTTTGATGCCACGGTAGACATTCTCCTCGTAAGACCTGTAAGTTTTGCAGCGACGATAGTCGGCACCGCCGTGTTCATCGTTTCGCTACCGTTTTCAATTCCCAGCAAGAGCGTCGGAACCACTGCAAAGACGCTTGTAGCCGATCCGTTCAATTTCACTTTCACGAGACCTGTAGGAGTATTTAACGAGCGGGAGATGGGAAGGGCTGAGAAGAGAGAGATGCAGTCACCATCTGTCGAAGAACCCCCCCGCGTCCGAAGGCTCGCCCCGGCAGTGAGCATTCAATAAAATTCTAATATTTAATATTTAAATTATCACCGGCAGGCGCTGCCTCCTCCTTCCGATTCGGTCTCGAGCTATTCCCCGACTGCTTTCAGATGATGCCTTGGCCAAAATGAGGTTCTCGCTAATTTTAAATGACGCGTGGCCTTCGAGATTCGAGCGTTCGGAGAATAACTCCATCGTGAGACTTGATAGGTATCGTCAAATGGCTGGGAAGCAGAACGGTATGGAAAACAAATCCCGTTCGTAAGCAAGGAACAGCAAAAATTGCCGCTCTTCAATGGCCCGTGAAGTGAATAAGCTCCTCTATGAATATGGCCATTAACTGGGATGAGCAAAAAGAGTGGAAAGGGAACGGCGCGACTCATTTCCTGCGAATTTTACAGGAACTGGCAATGCGTGGGATATATTTGCTCGTAATATCAGCATGTTTCGTATTAGTGAAAAATCCCGAAATCTTTCAGCTAAAAATGTTATTTCGTCACAGAGGTGACGTAGGGCACCGTTACTTTGTTAAGCCTGTGTTACACATAGCAGGGGTATGCTTCTTGCTAAAGGTGTAAATTAACCGGGAAAACTTTCCCGGCGATAAAGGTTTGAGAAAGAGATAAAGTATAAATGTTACAGGCAAGAACGGCCGACGCAGTCCCCAAAATCAATTTCCTAGAAGAAACTCTGGAGGAGAGGCTCGCCGGAGTCATGCTGCAGAATGATTTCTTAAGCGGTGTTTTCGACGCCATTTCCGACATTCTTTATTGCAAGGATACGGAAGGGGTTTATCTCGACTGTAACCGTGCCTTTGCCCTTCGAGTCGGGCTTCCCAAGGATGAAATAATCGGGAAGACGGACTTTGACATCTTTCCTCTTGCCGAGGCCGAGCTCTGTCATGGAAACGACCAAATGGTGCTTGCCCACAAGAAGGTGCGGTATGATGAGGAAAAATTCTCATGTCCCGACGGCAGGCGCGGACTTATGGAAGTCTTGAGATCCCCTTATTGCGGGACTTACGGAAACCTGCTCGGCGTCATCGGGATCGGACGCGACATCACCGACCGGAAGAACGTCGAGGACCAAAGCCAATACATGACGGCCAAGCTCCAGCAGATGGTGGCGGAGCGAACGGTGGAACTCAGGAAGACGAATCTTGCCCTCGAGAAGGAAATTAATGAACGAAAGAAAACGGAAGCCGCCCTGCGGAGAAGCGAAGAACGTTTCCGTTTGCTTGTGGAATCAACGAGCGACTGGGTCTGGGAGATCGATGCAAACGCAATCTTCACCTACGCAAGCCCGAAGGTGAAATCCCTCCTGGGTTTCGAACCCGACGAAGTTCTGGGAAAGACTCCGTTTGATTTCATGCCTCCTGATGAAGCGGAAAGAGTAAGGAGCCTTGTGGAGGGTTTCTTAAAGACGAGAGAGCCGTTTGACGGGCTTGAGCATATCAACTTCTGCAAAGACGGTGGAAGGGTTGTTCTTGAGACGAGCGCGGTGCCGATCCTCGATGGAGATGGAAACATCAAGAGTTACCGCGGAATCGACCGTGACATAACGGGACGCAAGAGTGCAGAGGCCGAGCGCCTTCAACTTGAGCAGCGACTGAACCGTGCGGAGAAGATGGAGGCCTTGGGGACACTTGCGGGCGGCGTCGCTCATGACCTCAACAACGTCCTCGGCGTTCTCGTCGGTTATTCGGAGTTGCTCTTGGAGAGGATACCGGAAGGAAGCCCTTTCAGGAATTATGCCTCGGGCATTCTGCAATCGAGCGAGCGGGGCGCCATGATCATACAGGACCTTCTCACATTGGGAAGGAGGGGCGTTGCCGTCTCAGAGGTTGTCAATCTCAACAGGGTGATTACCGATTATTTCGAGACACCCGAATTTCAGAAACTTAAGATATATCATCCCCATGTGACTTTCAAGACCGATCTGGAAGAGAACCTTCCGAACATCAAGGGTTCGCCCGTGCATCTCGGAAAGACCGTGATGAACCTCGTATCCAATGCCTCCGAAGCGATGTTGGGTGCAGGAGAAGTCACAGTAAAGACGAGGAGCCTCTATATCGATAAACCTGTCAGGGGTTACAGCGATGTGCGGGCCGGGGACTATGTGCTACTTACAGTTGCGGACAATGGAAGGGGCATCTCCCGGGAGGACATCAAAAAGATATTCGAGCCGTTCTATACGAAAAAGGTGATGGGCAGAAGCGGGACAGGACTGGGACTGGCCGTCGTCTGGGGAACGGTGAAAGATCATGAAGGATACATAGATGTAGAGAGTGAGGATGGCAGGGGCAGCATCTTCTCCATCTACCTGCCTGCTACATCGGAGGAGCTCGTAGAAGATCAGCAGGAGATCTCCCGCAGCGAGTACATGGGGAGAGGTGAGACAATTCTCATTGTCGATGATGTGAAGGAACAGAGGCAGGTGGCAACGAGTATGCTTGCGAGGCTGGGCTATAATGTCCACGCTGTTGCCGGCGGTGAAGAGGCAGTTGCATACATAAAGTCCAACAATGTTGATCTCATGGTTCTGGATATGATCATGGATCCGGGTATTGACGGCCTTGACACCTTCCAGCGCATCATTGACGTGAAACCTGGCCAAAAGGCCATAATCGTAAGCGGCTTCTCAGAGACGAATCGTGTGAAGAAGGCCCTGGACCTTGGTGCCGGCGCTTATGTCAAGAAACCCTATGTCATGGAGAGGATAGGCCTCGCCATTAAAGGTGAACTGGATAAATTTGCGGCGGCAGAGCCGGGTGCCGAAAGTTGATCCGAGATCCGAATTGAGAACATTTATAGATTTACAGTCACGTCTTCCGAATCTTCCCTCCTCTTAGATAACTCAGGGTTTTCCGCGCTTCCGCTGTTTTAACGAATAATCTGTGCATGGACACCCGTCTTTTTTTGTGATAGAAAATCGCAGACATTCACCCGGGGAATACCTGTGCAGATAAGAAAGATCGGCATCATCGCAAACATCGAAAAAGAGCAATCGGGAAGGTATACGTTAGAACTCAAAGATTGGGCGGCGAAGAAGGGAATAGCAGTCCTCCTGGAGGAGGGGATCGCCGGGAGGGTCGGTGAAACCGGCATGGACAGAAGACAGCTGGCTTCGCAGACCGATCTCCTCGTTATCCTAGGGGGCGACGGGACGATCCTGAGAACAGTCCGCTTTGTAAGTGAATACGGCATACCGCTTGTGGGTATCAATCTCGGGGAGTTCGGCTACCTGACGGAGGTCAATCTCTCCGAGATGTTCGATGCACTCGAATTGATTGTCAGAGGGGATTACCAGATTGAAAAAAGGATGATGCTGGATATTACGATTCATCTGCACGGGGAGGCTGTAAGAGAGCAGAGCATCCTGAACGATGTTGTGATTACCAGGGGAAATCTCTCCCGCATACTCAATCTGGAAACTACGGTGAACGGTAGATACCTGACTACATTCAGGGCCGATGGCATAATCATAGCGACGCCGACCGGATCAACTGCATACTCCCTTTCCGCAGGAGGCCCCATCGTTTTCCCGGAACAGGATTCAGTCGTCATCAACCCCATATGTCCCTTCACGCTCACGAATCGTCCGATCATCATACCGAACAATGCGGAGATAAAGGTGATACTGTGGACAAAGGGTGAAGGTGCGACGGTGACCCTTGACGGACAGGTGTCGTACACGATGAAATCTGGCGACAATCTGGAAATCAGAAAATCCCCGTATGTGACAAATCTCATATCTTCACCCCACAGGGATTATATGGAGATCCTGCGCACGAAGCTGGGGTGGGGCGGATCACCAACGGGAACGAAGAGCCTGTAATATGTTGACCGAGCTCAGTATCAGAAACTTCGCCATCATCGATGAAATGAAGGTATCTTTCGCGGGCGGTCTCAACGTGATTACTGGAGAGACCGGCGCGGGAAAATCGATAATCATAGGCGCTGTGAGCCTGCTTTTGGGTGACCGCGCATCCGCAGACATGATCAGGTCCTTCGAGGAATCAGCGACCGTGGAGGCCTTATTCGACGTCAGCGGAAAGGAGGAGCTCAAAAAGAAGATACGTGAGATGGGTTTCCACGTTGGAAAGGAACTGATCCTGAAGAGGATCGTTTCCCGGACGGGAAAGAACAGGGTGTATATTGACGGACAACTGGCAACTCTCGGCATGCTTTCCACGATTGCCGAATCCCTCGTCAACATCTGCGGACAGCATGAACATCAGGTGATCCTCAACGCTGATAATCACATCGATATACTCGATGAATTCGGCGGACTTCTTCCTTTGAGAGGTGAATACAGGGACATGTACGAACAGTATCTAACCCTTAAGAAGAAGGTGGAGGAATACCTGTCAATGAAGAAGACGAGGGGCGAGAGGGAAGACCTCCTCCAGTTTCAGCTGAAGGACATGGATGACGCGGCGATCCGACCCGGGGAAGATGCGGCCCTCATGGAGGAGAAAAAAGTATTAACGAACGTTCAGAAATTGATGGACTACGCGACGAACGCCCATGACATACTTTATGGAAAGGCGGGCTCTGTTCTCGAGCAGCTTCGCCAGGCCATAACGAGCGTCAGGGAGATAAGAAAGATTGATCAGGGACTGAAGCTTTCAGACGGCGACCTCGACGGCAGCTATTACCAGCTCGAAGAGATCGCCATGGCTGTACGGGATTACCTGAAAGACCTGTCCTTCGACCCGGAGAGGCTGGAAGTCATCGATGACCGGCTTGAGCTCTTGGGGAGGCTCAAGCGGAAGTATGGACGCACCTTGGAAGAGGTACAGAAGAAAAGGGAGGAGATCGCTGAAGAGTTGAAATCCATTTCCTCCGTTGACGATGAGATAGAGAAGCTCACGAAAGATC
Organism: Syntrophales bacterium; assembly: GCA_035515335.1. Classification (GTDB taxonomy): domain Bacteria; phylum Desulfobacterota; class Syntrophia; order Syntrophales; family UBA2185; genus Fen-1135. The sequence continues at coordinate 5,206 of DATJBN010000290.1, forward strand.
TCGATTTGCTTCATCCCGGGTTGCTGGAAAAGGCAAAGGAGCTTTCCAAGAAGCGGCGGGATACCGCGGTGAAGATGAAAAAGGCGATAGAGGGGGAGATTCATTCGCTCCGGATGGAAAAGGCGATCTTTTCGGCAATCGTAAAGACACCTGATAATCTGCAGGGAGTCGTTCCATTTAACCCCAAGGGGATTGATGAGGTCGAGTTTTATCTTTCCACAAATGTAGGGGAGGAGCTTAAGCCGCTCAACCGCATTGCATCCGGCGGCGAACTTTCGCGGATTATGCTTGCCTTAAAAAATGTCCTTGCAGGAACTGGTTCGGTGGGGACGATCATCTTCGATGAGGTGGACAGCGGTATCGGCGGGGCGACAGCGGAACACGTCGGGAAAAAGCTCAAGGATGTTGCCAAGCATCACCAGGTCCTTTGCATTACGCACCTCCCGCAGATCGCCTGCTTCGGAAAGTCCCATTACCGTGTCGTAAAAACCGTATCGGGCGAAAGGACCCTGACTTCGGTCGATGTCCTCTCGGAGAAGGAAAGACGAGACGAGATTGCACGGATGTTGGGCGGTGCCGAGATGACGAAGAAGACCAGGGATCATGCCCGGGAGATGCTGGATCAGTCCCGCTAGTGTGAGAGTGATAAATGTTGAGGAAGGCGCAGGTTAACGATGTGAGAATGATCCACAGGATGATCAACCTTGGGTCGGGCAAAGGAGAAATGCTGCCCCGCTCGATGATGGATATCTACGGCAGCTTGAGGGATTTCGTGATCTATGTTGATGAGGACGAAAAGACTGCGGTGGGCATCTGTGCTATGAACATCATCTGGGAGAACCTTGCAGAGATAAGGTCTCTGTACGTGGAAGAGGATTTCAGAAAGCAGGGAATTGCAAGGAGGCTCGTCGAAGCGTGTATCTCCGAAGCTATTACCCTGGGTTTATACAAGGTATTCACGCTCACAAACAGGCCGGAATTGTTCAAGCGTCTCGGATTCAAGGAGGTTGACAGGGCGACACTCTCCGAGAAGATATGGTCGGACTGCTTCAGATGTTCCAAGTATCCTGACTACTGTGACGAAGTAGCGATGGCAGTTGAGCTTTGAGGTGTCACGTGGTCCTATTTCGCATTCTTTGCCTCGTCTTCTGTTTTTTAATTCTCGCGGGCTGCGCGGGGATCGGAAAAACGCCGGAAAAGATTTCTCCCACACTTGTGTTGATTCCTCCAGAAAGAGTTCCTCCTCTTACGGACGATCTTGCCGGGGATCTCTTGAGTGAAGCGATCGACCGGAGCATGGAATACTATCAGGGAAATGCAGCGAACGTGGTGTACTCGGTCGGCGGCTTGCGCGTAACAGGCAGGGAATTGAGGGAATCTCTTCTGCTGTTTAGAGGCATTATGCGAGGCTCTGATCCTGACGAGATCAAGAGGGAGAAAATACTCAGGGCCTTCGATATCTATCGGGCTTCCGGATTCGATGGCGAGGGGAGAATTCTTTTTACCGGATATTTCGAGTCAGTGCTTAAAGGATCGCTGATAAAGACTGATGAATACAAGTATCCGGTATATAAGACCCCGGACGATATCATTGTCGTTAATCTTGGCAGGTTTAGCGAGAGATACAGAAACGATAAGCTCATCGGCAGATTGAAGGGAAGCGAGCTTGTTCCATATTTTACGAGGGCGGATATAGAAGAAAAAGGCGTCCTTAAGGGGAAAAATCTCGAGCTCTTCTGGGTAGATGATCCGGTTGATCTATTTTTCATGCATATCCAGGGCTCCGGCGAGATAAGCCTGACAGACGGAAGGACCGTGCAGGTGAGCTACGCACAGAAAAACGGACGCCCGAACCGCATGGCCGGATACCTTTTCGACAAGGGAAGGATGTCGAGGAGTGGCATGACGTATCAGTCCGTGAAAAAGTACATGCGTGAGCATCCCGAAGAGCTTTCGGACATTCTCAACTATAATGAGAGCTATGTATTCTTTCGTATCGTCGAAAATGGTCCTGTAGGCGCCCTCGGTCTAACACTGACTTCAGGAAGGTCGATTGCAACAGACCTTGATATATTTCCGAGAGGGGCGCTTGCTTTTATAAAATTGAGGAAACCGGTATTTCAGGAAAACGGTGATGTCAAATCGTGGAGCCCGTTTTCGCGATTTGTTCTCAACCAAGACACAGGAGGGGTGATCAAGGGCCCGGGCAGGGTGGATCTCTTCTGCGGAAAAGGCAAAGGAGCGGAGATGGTGGCGGGAAGCCTCAAGGAAAACGGGGAGCTATACTTTCTTCTCCTGAAGAAGTCGGCTGGTAATGGTGAAAAAGCTGTTCGCGAATAGATCTGCCGCATGTTTCTGCACTTGACGCGTGAATGCAGGGTGGCTCCTGAGATGTTCTTCTTCCCTGAAAATATTGTTCGGGAAAAAATAGAAATAGCTTGATTGTTCCTTTTCTTTATGCTAACGAAGCCCCGCAGGTCGATGAGAATCGCTGTCGGAGATGTCGGCTGGTTGCGGTTCACGGGCCGGTTCCTTTCAACCACGCAAACGATTATTCCAGAACAAATAATACTTTTTTAAGGGGGATTGAGGATGACTAAGACGGAATTGATAGCGGTTATGGCGGATAGCGCAGGCATTACCAAAGCGCAGGCTACAAAGGCCCTGGATGCGGCAATAGGTGGAGTGACCAAAGAACTCAAGAAGAGCGGGAGATTCGGTTTGGTAGGATTCGGCACCTTTTCGGTCATCAAGAGAAAGGCTAGAGAAGGCAGAAACCCCCAGACCGGAAAGACGATCAAGATACCGGCAAAGAGAGTCGTGAAATTCAAGGCAGGAAAGGAACTTGCTGATAGGGTAAAATAAAAAAGACTAAAGTTACGGCATTGCGAGGTCGAGGCCTCCGATACTCCGGTATCGGGGGCTTCTCCGTTTGTAGCTATCCTGGCGCATTGACAGGAGGATTCCTTTTTGTTATGAACCTCGGGAACAAAGCTGGTCATCAAGATTCTTAAATCTATTCTTGAAGATTGAGGGATATAGACTTGGCGAAGAAGAGAATATTGAGTGGCATGCGGTCTACGGGAAACCTGCATCTGGGAAATCTTCACGGTGCTTTGGAGAACTGGATCGAACTACAGAACAGCGGAGATTATGATTGTTTCTATTTTATAGCGGACTGGCATGCCCTGACGAGTGACTACAATAATACGGACATGCTTAGGGAATACATCCTGAACATGTGCATCGACTGGCTCAGTGTGGGACTGGACCCGAAGAAAAGCACGTTGTTCATACAGTCCGCGATAAAAGAGCATGCCGAACTCTTTCTCATCCTTTCGATGATAACACCCCTGCCGTGGCTGGAGAGAAATCCGACGTATAAGGAAATGAAGGAGGAGCTTTCCGGGAAGGACCTCTCCACATTTGGGTTTCTGGGCTATCCCGTCCTGCAGGCGGCAGACATCATGATGTACAAGGCATATGGTGTGCCTGTCGGAGTTGATCAACTGCCCCATGTTGAGTTGACCAGGGAGATTGCGCGGCGCTTCAATTTTCTGTATAAAGAGATATTTCCAATACCGGCACCGCTACTGGCTGAGGTTCCTAAACTCCTGGGAATCGACGGGAGGAAGATGAGCAAGTCTTACAATAATGCGATCTACATAAGCGATCGCGGAAATGAACTGAGGTCAAAGATCGAGTCCATGTTTACCGACCCCCAGCGCATGAGGAGGAGTGATCCGGGGAGACCCGAGTTATGCAATGTTTTCACTTTTCATAAGATCTATTCGAAAGCGGAGTTCGTGAGTGAAGTGTCAATAGACTGTGCGAAGGCCGGCATAGGCTGCACGGAGTGCAAGAGGCATCTGGCCGACCGGATTATCGAAGGCTTGCGGCCGATACACGAGCGTCAGGATTATTTCCGAGGGCATATCGACGAAGTGAAGGATATTTTTGAGGATGGAAACTCCAGAGCTGCCAAAGAGGCCTCTATGACGATGAAAGAGGTGAGGGAAGCGATAAAGATCTGACATCTCTCTTGCTGGCTCTCACGTATACTCCGGCCTCAGGCGCCGGTGATGTTAATCCGGCCAACGATCTGCATCTTTTATTTAGCGATCTCTGACTCAGGCACGACTATGGAATACGAGGTCAAACTCGACATATTTGAAGGTCCTCTGGACCTCCTTCTCTATCTCATCAAGAAGAATGAGATAGATATATACGATATACCCATCGCGCTGATTACCGAACAATACCTCAAACACCTCGAGATGATGAAATATCTCAACCTGGACATCGCCGGGGACTACCTGCTTCTCGCATCGACACTGGTGCACATAAAATCGAGGATGCTCCTGCCCGTTGACGAAAGCGAGAGGGAGACGGAGGATGAGCCGGATCCCCGTGCAGAACTGGTAAGACAATTGCTCGATTATCAGGTATTCAAGGAAGCGGCGCAACAACTTGAAAAGAGGCCTATTCTGGAACGGGATGTCTTTCGGAGAGGCCTTCACACGGGAAACGGAACCGCAGGTATAAGTGAAGATGAGATCAGCGCAGAAATCAGCGTGTTTGCACTTGTAGAGGCCTTCTACCGGATCATCACGCAACTTGGCGAACCGGAATTCATGGAGATCGACGTGGAAAAACTCTCTCTTACCGACAGAATTAATGAAATTATGGAAAGCCTTGCGGAGAAAAGAGAGCTGACGTTCGACGACCTGCTTCGCGATTCCAGGGACCGGAGGATGATACTCTACACCTTCCTGGCTATATTGGAATTGATGAAACTGAGAATGATTAGGGCGCATCAGGCAAGTCCCTTCGGCATGATCAGGATCATTCTTGCCGCGGAGGAATGATGTGAGAAGCGGGGTATGTGGGCTTTCGCGCCGCGCGGTCTCGTTTTTCGTTGATCTCTTTGGAATACAGGGAAGAGGAACCAGAGATGGAAGAGACGAAGGCAATAATTGAAGCGATCATCTTTGCATCGGAGTCGCCGCTCACGGTCGACAAGATCAGGGAAGTGTTAAATGAAGTCGATAAATCTGAAATATCGCGTCTGGTGCAGGAGCTTGTCCGCGAATATGAAGAGAAGCGTGGCGGCTTTATCCTTCAGGAGGTTGCCGGGGGGCTTCATTTCCGGACGAGACCGGACCTCGGTTTATGGATCAATAAGCTGATGAAGGTCAAGCAATCCATGCTCTCAAAGGCGGCGATGGAAACCTTGGCTGTGATAGCTTACAGACAGCCGGCAGTGAAATCGGAGATAGACAGGATCAGGGGCGTAGACTCCGGCAGCTCGCTTAAGGGACTTCTGGAGAAGAAGATAGTAAGGATCATGGGGCGCAAGGATGTCCCGGGCAAACCGATCATGTACGGAACGACGAAGAGATTTCTTGAGATATTCAGCCTGAAAGATCTCTCGGAACTCCCGACTCTGAAGGAAATGAATGAGCTGCAAGATCCCGCCGGTGAATCCGGTACTCAAACCCTCCTGATAGAAGAAACGGAGATGTAGGAAGCCGGGTACAGGTAATCCTGCTTGAGCATCTAATTCAAGATTAGATTGCATGAGGGAGCGTCTTCAAAAGATTATTGCATCCGCCGGCATCTCGTCCAGACGTGCGGCTGAGCAGATGATCGTCGAGGGCAGGGTAAGTGTAAACAATGCCGTCGTGAGAGAACTGGGGGCAAAGGCCGATATCGATCTCGATGAAATTCGAGTCGACGGCAAATTGATCCTGCCGAAATTATCCAAGGTCTATATCGCACTCCATAAACCGCCGGGATACGTGACGACCCTTCGTGACCCGTGGGGAAGGGCCGTTGTTACGGACCTTATCTCAGGTATATCGGAGAGGATTTTTCCCGTCGGACGTCTGGACTATGATTCCGAAGGACTCTTGCTCCTCACCAATGACGGCGATTTTTCCCTTAAGGTCCAGCATCCCCGATACAGGATTCCAAAAACGTACATGGTCAAGGCCGAAGGGAATCTTACAAGGGATGATCTGCGTACATTTGCGGACGGTGTCAGACTGAACGATGGAATCTTCCGGCCTGAAGACATGCGTGTTGTAAGGATGGGGCGGAAGAACACCTGGCTTGAGATTACTATCGCAGAAGGAAAAAAGAGAGTGATTCGGAGGGCGCTGGAATCAGTCGGGCATCCTGTGATGAGGCTTATCAGGACTGCCGTTGCCGGGATCAAACTCGGCAGGATGGAAGCGGGTAAGTTCAGACATTTGTCGAAAAAGGAGGTCGAACACCTTCTCTCATTCACAAGATAGATCGATCGTTCTTTCACTGGAGCGCCCATCTTCAAAAAAATTGTCTTGACATAAATTGGAAAATAAATGATTATCGTCAAAACTACAGATAAATTATCAAGTTATTTTGAATTAGCCATAGAAACAGCGCTTCCGATTCGAAGTGTTGCGGCATGAAGCAGGAGAAGGAGGAGGTATGAATAAGTCAGGACTCATTGAGGCTCTGAGTGCAAAGGAGAACTTGACGGAGAAGAAGGCAATCGACGTCGTCAATCTCGTGTTCAAGGGTTTTACCGATGAACTGAGAAAGGGCGGCAGAATAGAAATCAGGGGGTTCGGCAGTTTTGTTGTCAGAAATTACTCAGCTTATACGGGCAGAAATCCCAAGACGGGGAACAATATAACGGTAGCCCCGAAGAAGCTGCCTTTCTTCAAGGTCGGAAAAGAACTTAAGGCTAAGGTCGACGCCGGCAAGTAAATTATTCATACCATCGGATAGAAAATAGTTTTTTGCTACTTCATAGCGCGGGTTGAGTCGCAAGGGATCACTAGATGATCCCTTTTTTTTAACATCTTTTTCAGTT
>DATJBN010000291.1:0-6569 GCA_035515335.1 Syntrophales bacterium
GCATGAATCTTGAAGCCGCTCTCAACAAGAGGGAGCCATGACAACTCCTCCGGCAATCCTGCATCCTTCAACTCCCGGAGAATCATGGGGCGGTACAGTGCGGAGCGTTCGAAGGAAGAGGTGAAGAAGTCTCTTTCCACCGTCTGGAAAAGATGTATCTCTTTTTCCACATCGGCATTCACGATATGCGGTATCTCGCTGTGTTTGCCGCTTGTCTTGCTGTGCATCGAAGAATATATTGCCAGTATCTGCTTCGATATGAGGAGGCGTATATCGTCCTTCTGGCGGGCTATATCGGGGTCGCCGTCCGTATCGAGAAGCAGGGCATACGCTTGATCGAGTAAATCAAGGGCATTTTCTAGATCACCCTTGACCCAGTATTCGCGGGATTCGTCAAGGAGTTCAAGGGCCTCCTCCATTATATCCCTGCCCTTCTCCTTCTCCTGCTCATTTGTGGGTCCGTTAGCGGGGGGCGCCTGCCTCATGGATGCAGATGCATCCCCCACGTTCTTGTCTGTGGAACGCTCCGGACCAGGCGTGGCAACCGAAGATTCATCTGCGCTCTTTATCTCGGCGTAGAGAGCGCCTGCATGGAAGGCCTGGAAAATAAGAACACATATGAAAACGAATGGCAGGAGAAAACTCTTTTCTCTTGACACCATGGGAGCTCCTTTCTTACCGCATACAACTCAAGGCTTCATTCGTTTCGACAAAGCCGGAAAGGTCTATATCATATTCTGCCGAATCCTCATACCTTTAATTCAACAGATATGTCTCGATGAAATCGTCGATGTCTCCATCCAAAACTCTGTTGACATTTCCGACTTCGAGATTTGTCCGGTGGTCTTTAACCATTTTGTACGGGTGAAGAATGTAGGACCTGATCTGGCTCCCCCAGGCGATGTCCTTCTTTGCTTTGTTCATTTCTTCCAGTTTCTTCTGCTGCTCCTGGAGTTGCAGTTCATAGAGTCGGGATTTCAGGAACTTCATCGCCATGGCTTTGTTCTTATGCTGCGAACGCTCATTCTGGCATTGAACAACTATTCCGGTAGGAAGATGCGTAATCCTGACAGCTGAATCCGTCTTGTTGACATGCTGCCCGCCCGCCCCGGTCGACCTGTAGGTGTCTATGCGAAGATCGTTCTCATCTATCTCCACTACTATTTCATCGTCTACTTCGGGATAGACAAAGACAGATGCAAAGGACGTGTGCCGCCGCGCACCGGAATCGAAAGGCGATATACGGACCAGCCTGTGGATGCCGATTTCCGCCTTTGAATACCCGTAGGCATGGTCTCCTTCAATGGTCATGGATACGCTCTTTATGCCGGCTTCGTCGCCCGGCTGATAATCGATGATCGTGGTCTTGAAACCTTTTCGCTCTGCCCATCTGAGATACATGCGAAGCAGCATTTCAGCCCAATCCTGCGCCTCGGTCCCGCCCGCCCCAGCATGGATTGTCATTATGGCATTCATCGCATCCTGCGGCGATCCCAACATGAGCTTCAGCTCTTCGCCCCTGACTGATGCCTGAAGTTTGCTAAGTTCCGTATCTATCTCTTCTATCGTGCGATTGTCATTCTCCTCACGTGCAAGGTCTAACAGAACTGCAAGATCGTCGATGCTGTCTTTCAGCCGTTTCCAGCCGTCGACCACAGTCTCGAGCCTGTTTTTGTTCTTGAGAATATCGCGTGCCTTTTCCTGATCGCTCCAGAAGTTTTCACCTGCCGAAGCTTTCTCCAGATCTTTGATGTCTTTTTCCTTCCCTGCTATGTCAAAGACGCTCTCCGAGATGGTCTATTCTCTTCTTCAACTCGACGATCATTTCACTAATTTCCGCAGGTGTAAGCATTTCTCCTCCTTAAACTGATTAGAATTGAACTGATTAAAGCAAGGGCACAGGCTGCCACAAAGGTGTCGCCGTGCGTGGCATAGAATGTCCCACCCTCCATGAAACGCACGGTACCACTTAGTGCTGTTCTTTCGAATAACTCCGTCTGTGCTGTGATCCTTCCCGTAGGATCGACTATAGCGCTGATTCCGGTATTTGCGCTCCTCACCAGATACGCGCGATCCTCCACGGCCCTGAATACGGTCATTGAGAGATGCTGGTACGGAGCCGATGACTTACCAAACCATGCATCATTCGTGATATTCACCAAGAGATCAGCTCCCTCATTCCTGTAAGCCCTGCTCGCCTCGGGAAAGATACCCTCGTAGCAGATCAGGACGCCGAGCTTGTGACCGTTCATGTCAACAGGATGATATCCATTCCCTCTCCCGAAATCTCCCACGCCGACAACAAGCTTATTTACGAACGGAAAGAATCGGCGGAGCGGTACATACTCGCCGAATGGGACAAGGTGAACCTTATCATAACGTCCCGAAATCCTGGCCTGCGGCGATAGCAGGTAAGCGCTGTTCAAGAAAGACACGCACGAGTTATCCCCGTCACAATTCTTTGAGTAGCTCGGGCTCCCGAAAAGAAGCCACTCTCCGGAGGCACGTGCCACTCCTTCGACCTCGTCCCGCATGCCGCTCGCGTCCTGGAAGAAAAAAGGAGCTGCTGTTTCCGGCCAGACTGTGAGTCCCGGTCCCGATGCTCTGTTTTCGAGCGACAGCTTCCTGTAAACATCGACCGTCCCAGCCTGAAATTCAGGATTCCATTTGATACTCTGATCAATATTACCCTGAACGAGTGTTACATGCGCGGCCTCAGCAGTACGCACCGCTCGATCGATCTGGTTTACTCGAATATAACCATAGGTATATACGCAAGCGAGGGTTACAATTGCCAGAGCGACCTGAACTATTGTTCGTCTTCCCCTTCCTTTCGCGACGAGCGCATTGAATAGAACTACATTTATCAGAACGACTATGAATGAGATTCCGTAGGGGCCCGTTATGTCAACAACCTGAATCAGGAATCTGTTCAGATACTGCGAATAAGAGAGATTCTCCCATGGGAAGCCGGTGAGAAGTTGAGATTTTGCGTATTCGAGGCATGTCCACAGGACAGGTGCGGCAACAACGGCCGGAATCCCTCTGCCGCGGAAATATACAACACCTCCAGCAAAAAGAGCAACGTATATAGCGAGATATGCCGCAACAAAGAGCATAAGGAGTACGCCTACGGAATACGGAAGATGCCCGTAGTGCACGACGACAAAAGTGATCCAGTACATTATGCCGATGTTGAATACAAGACCCGCTGTGAATCCAGCAATCAAACCCTGCCATAAAGTAACATCCCTCAGGGCAAAAAAAAGGGAGACCAGAGCCACCCATGCGGTAATCCAGGAACCGAACTTGGGAAATGAAAGAAAGAGGAGAATCCCTGATGCAGCACTGAGAAACAGCGTATTTCTATTTATCCTTAAATCCGCTAACTTCAACGTCCTCTGTCTTCCTTCCCTTCCCGCCCTCAGGGCCTTCGAGTTTCTTCACCTTGACCTTCTTGACACTTCTCTCGTCAGCAGACTCAACGATGATTTCGAGATCGTCTACTCGAATGACCTCTCCGGTTACTGGAATTCTTTTCAGCGCGTTAAGGATGAATCCACCCAGCGTCTCGAATTTGCCTTCCTGAAACTTTACACCGAGGTAATCCTCCACATTCTCGATCTCCGCCCGTCCGTCAATGAGGCTGTAGCCGTCCGTGAGCTCAACTATGCTTCCCTTCTTTGCGTCATGTTCGTCGTGAATCTCGCCCACAATCTCTTCAATCAGGTCCTCAAGGGTCACGAGGCCGGAAGTCCCGCCGTATTCGTCTATGACTATGGCCATGTGGTATTTTTTTTCCTTCAATTCATGGAGTAGATGGTGCGTGTTCTTCGTCTCCGGGATGTAGTAGGGCTTTCGCAGGCTGGCCAAGATTTCGCTTTCCGAAATCGGCTTCGACCAGAACTTCAGCAGGTCTTTAACATTCAGGATGCCTACTATGTTGTCCACATTCTCCGCATATACAGGCATTCTGGTATGGCCATGTTTAATCGTGAGGTCGAGTATTTCTTCAATTGACGCATCGCTCGGGATGGCAATCATCTCCGTTCGCGGAATCATCACCTCTCGGACAACAGTATCCCTGAATTCGAGGATACTCTGAATCATCTCGCCCGAATGCTGGTCGATCAACCCCTTCTCTTCTCCGGCATCGATTATGGACTGGATCTCCTCTTCCAGACGCGCCTGGTCGTCGGCAGAAAAGAAATCCCTTATTTTTCCAAGAATCCTGCGCAAGATGAAGAGCCCCTTTCAGAAGCCTCTCATAAATTCCGGCCTGAGAGATTTTACATCATTCTTCTTGATAGTGTCATTTATCTTCAGTAAAGTCTTGTCTTTCTCTTGCGGCAGATGAGCCCGTATGGGAAGATAATTTGAAGCATGGTTCGAGGTGAATAAGCAGTTGTTGAAACTGGACTTTTCGATTATCACGCCGAGCTCACTAAGAAGCGCGAATTTATCGGGGAGCACGAAGTGTCCCGATTCATATTCACTGTACATAGGCGTCCCCGGCATAAGCATAAGGGTGAGCGCGCTCGCATATTCGGGATCAATGTCCGAGAGGATCTTCGCCGTATCTTCTGCATGATCTAGGCTGTGCTCGACGCCGCCAAGACCCAGAATAACTGTAACGGAAAGGGGAATGCCGGCGTCCTTAATGCGACGGCCGGCCTCCGTCATCTGCGATACATTTACACCTTTTCTTATCTTCGCAAGCAGTTCGTCCCTCCCCGTCTCAATGCCCAGATAGACTATGCCTAAACCGCGGTCTTTCAGTTCAATAAGCTCGGGAACAGTCTTTCTCAGGATGCTCTTCGCATTTGCATACGTACCTATTCTCTTTACGCCCCCTATGTTCTGGCGGATGAGGTCAAGAATCTTGCCGAGCCTCTCATGAGGTATGATAAGGGCATCGCCGTCGCAAAGAAACACGCGTTCGATGGGACGCCACCGGCTTGCCTCTAGAACGTCCTCCTCTATTTCATCGTGCGATTTTATCCTGAATCTCTTTTCCTTGTAAGCAGGACAAAAGGAGCACTTGTTGTGCGAGCATCCCACCGTCACCTGAAGAAGCATGCTCGAGGCCTCGCTCGGCGGCCTTATTATGTCTCCTTCGTACTTCAATTAAATTTCCTCTTTATCTGGTCTATGATCTCTCTCCAAAAACAAAAAAGGAGTTAACCTTATAACCGGTCAACCCCTCTTTCTTTTTATGGCGGGGCCGATGGGACTCGAACCCACGCCCTCCGGCGTGACAGGCCGGCGTTATAACCATCTTAACTACGACCCCGCATGTTTACCGGTCAAAACCCTTCCGCTCTATCAGTAAAACCGTACTGCTTGATTCACAAGCCGTCCATTATTTTGCTTGGTAGGCGGAACAGGACTCGAACCTGTGACTTCCACGGTGTAAGCGTGGCGCTCTCCCCGCTGAGCTACCCGCCTGAGACAGTATTTTTTTAACAACAGTGTTTCACGTTGTCAAGAAATAATTAGTTCAACCTTTCGTTTGCGTTGAAGCGTTCAAGAGGATGAACTGTCTCCGTCTCTTGAATGGAGGGCAGGTTCGGTGGCCTCTCTTCGCTCTGGCGCTCCTCTCTTTCGACTTCCAATCTTGGAGCGAGGGCGACTTTCATAACCTCATCCATGTGTTCCACAAAGATAATTTCGAGAGCCTTGAGGACATTGGCCGGCACTTCGGCAAGATCCTTTTCGTTATCCTTGGGAATTATCACTAGCTTCAAATTCCCGCGGTGCGCCGCAAGGAGCTTTTCCTTCAAGCCCCCGATTGGCAATACCCTGCCCCGGAGCGTAATCTCACCCGTCATGGCAAGATCGCCGCGCACCTTCCTCTTCATAAAGGCCGAAGCTATGGAAGTGGCTATCGCTATTCCTGCCGACGGTCCGTCTTTAGGTATCGCGCCTTCCGGCACGTGAACGTGCACATCCGTCTCTCTGTAGAAATTCTCATCCAGACCGAATTTGTCGGCCCTGGCGCGGACGTATGTCAGAGCCGCCTGCACGGACTCCTGCATCACATCGCCCAGTTTGCCGGTCATTACCATTTTTCCGGTTCCCTTCATGAGCGAAGATTCGATTGCAAGGAGTTCGCCCCCGACTTCAGTCCAGGCGAGGCCTATGCAAAGACCGATTTCATCCTTCCCCTCCGTTTCTCCATGCCTGAACTTGGGAACGCCCAGATACTTAGATATTGACTTTGAAGTAATCTTGACCTTACGGCCTGCGCCGTTCGTCGCTATTTCCTTCGCCACTTTTCTGCAAACGGAGGCGATCTCCCTCTCCAGGTTGCGTACGCCCGCCTCTCTCGTGTATTGCCTAATGATAGAAAGCAGGGCGCCGTCCGAGAAGAATATGCTGTCCATGGTAAGGCCATTGGCCTCCATCTCCTTTCCTACGAGAAACTTCTTGGCGATATTCAACTTCTCCGGCTCGGTGTACCCCGCGAGACGGATCACCTCCATCCTGTCCTGTAATGCCGGAGGTATCGTCTGCAGCACGTTGGCGGTAGTAATGAACATCACGTCCGAGAGGTCGTAATCCACCTC
>DATJBN010000292.1:0-5668 GCA_035515335.1 Syntrophales bacterium
AAGAAGGAGGCGTCATCATGAGTCTCATTGAAGTGAACGACATAACAATGCGGTTCGGCGGACTGGCTGCCGTCGCCGATGTTTCCTTCGTCCTTAACAAGGGGGAGATCCTCGGCCTCATTGGGCCCAACGGCGCGGGAAAGACAACGCTGTTCAACGTCATCAACGGATTCTACCGACCGACCAAGGGCGATGTATTCTTCAAGGGAAAGAAGGTCACAAACCTGAGGCCTCACGTCCTGTGCAGGCTCGGTGTGGCGAGAACCTTTCAGGTGGTGAGGCCGCTCCAGAGGATGTCCACCCTGGATAACGTCATTGCTTCTGCCTTCGTAAGAACCAAGAGCTGGGCGGAGGCAAGAAAGATTTCTCTCGAAGTGCTCGAGTTCACCGGTCTCTCTGACGACATCAACGTCCTCTCCAAAGGGCTGCCTCTGGGAAAAAGAAAGAGGCTCGAGATCGCGCGTGCCCTGGCCACGCAGCCGGAGATCATTCTCCTCGACGAGGCGTTTGCCGGACTCAATCCGACGGAGATCAACGAGCAGATAGAAATCGTGAAGAAGATCCGGACAGAGCGGGGGATAACCATCCTTATCATCGAACACCACATGAGGGTCATAATGGCGGTCTCCGACAGGATTGTCGTTCTGAACTACGGGCAGAAGATCGCGGAGGGAACGCCTTCCGAGATCGGCCATAATCCCGTCGTTATCGAAGCTTATTTAGGAGAGGAACACAGTGCTTGATATCAGGAACATCGATGTCTTTTATGGAGACGTCCAGGTCATCTGGGATATCTCCTTCAATGTGAAGCAGGGGGAGATTGTGGCCTTGATCGGCGCGAACGGGGCGGGAAAGTCGACAACCTTAAAGACGATATCAGGCATTCTGAGACCGAAAAAAGGCGAGATACACTTCAATGACATACCGATTCATAAGGTGGAGCCCTACAGGCTAATCGAACTCGGCATGGTCCACGTGCCGGAGGCGCGAAGGCTGTTTGTCGAAATGTCGGTTGAGGAAAATCTCGATATGGGCTCCCTCAAGGGCGAGGCGAAAAAGGAGCGCGAGATAACGAAGCAACTGGTCTTTGACTTGTTTCCCAGGCTCCTCGAAAGGAAAAGGCAGCTTGCAGGAACCTTGAGCGGCGGAGAGCAGCAGATGTTGGCAATCGGAAGAGGTCTCATGTCAAAGCCGAAGCTGCAGATGTTCGACGAACCCTCCTTAGGTCTCTCTCCGATCCTCGTGAGAGACATATTCAACGTCATAAAGAAGATAAAGGAAGAAGGAACAACGGTGCTGATCGTCGAGCAGAACGTGAGGCAGACCTTAGCCATCGCCGACAGGGCCTACGTACTCGAGAACGGAAAGATCGCCCTTTCCGGGACGGGCACGGAACTCCTCAACAACGAACACGTCCGTACGGCGTACCTGGGTGTTTGATCGGATGCTGTGTCCAGACGACCCCGTTCCAGAAGAACGGGGTTTTTTATTTTCCGCTTTTCCATCCTCCCGCAAACACATCGTTAGATTCTTCTAATTTATCAAGCCTTATCCGGTAGTCGGAGATTTTCAGATTTTTCGAAACAGGTAATCATACTTTTTGCTTACCCAAAACAGGATATCCCCGATTGCCCGTCCCTGAACAAATCTATATCGTGATTCTTAATCACTATTGTCCCGCCGCAGGAGGAGGAAATCAAGAAGAAAGGCTACTACAAGGTTGAACGATCATATGGATAATTCTGTCGCACATTCAGCCTTCCTGCGGAGGTGAAGGCCGACAAGGCGAAATCAACATTCAAGGACGGGGTTCTTGAGGTGAGGATGCCCAAGAGCGAAGAAGCAAAGAGCAAGGAAGTAAAGGTCAAGATCGAATAATGTTTGGAGGCTCGTTCGCCTTGACCCTCGGGCAGGACGAGCCTATTTTGCTTTGCATCCTGACTTCGGTCTCTTCCGGCTCAGGCAAGCTTCGTCTTAACCACTTCGGCTATTTGCTTACAGTATCTTTCCGTCTCTTTCTCCGTGGGACCTTCGACCATCACCCGGCACATATTCTGTGTTCCGGAATAACGGACAAGGACCCTTCCCTTTTTCCCGAGGGCCGCTTCAGCGTCTTTAATCGCCTTCACAATCTCCGGCACTGTGTCAAGCTCAGGTCTCGATTTGACGTCAATGTTGATCAACATCTGGGGGAATACGGTCATGACCTTCGCAAGTTCGGAAAGAGGCTTCCCCTCCTTCTTCATAGCCGTGAGAACCTGCAGGGCCGTTATGATGCCGTCGCCGGTTGTGTGATGATCGAGAAAGATCAGATGCCCCGAGTCCTCGCCGCCGATTGCCGCGCCCCGCGCGCGCATCTCTTCGAGCACCTTCCTGTCCCCCACGTCGGTCATCACGGAATCGATGCCCATTTCGGAAAGGGCGACTCCAAGACCGATGTTACTCATCACGGTCCTGACGACAAGATTGTTGGCGAGCGTCCCTTCCTTCTTCATCATCCTTGCACAGATAGCAAGTATCTGGTCGCCGGTAAGAACAGTGCCCTTTTCATCAACTGCGATGAGCCGGTCGCCGTCGCCGTCGAATGCGAACCCCGCATGCGCCTTTCTCTTTACCACTTCGCGGGCAATAGTTTCTGGATGCTGAGAACCGCAGCCCACGTTTATGTTGACCCCGTCGGGCTTATCAAACAGAGCAGTCACCTCCGCCCCCAGTTCGAAAAAAGTCTCCGGGGCTATCCGGTATGTTGCGCCGTTTGCACAGTCGAGGACTATCTTCGTTCCTTCCAGGCTGCATTCCTTGGGAAAGGCATGCTTCAGGAAGACCGTATACCTTCCCCGCGCATCCTCAAGGCGATACACCTTGCCCAGGTTTCCGGCAGCAGGGTGTTCCTTGTCGGAGGCATTGGCAAAGATGAACTCTTCGATCACGTGTTCCTTGTCGTCGGGAAGCTTGAATCCCTCGGAGGAGAATATCTTGATGCCGTTATCCTGAAGGGGATTGTGCGACGCCGATATCACGATCCCGGCATCCGCCCTCATGCTGCTCGTGAGGAAGGCAATGCCCGGCGTGGGCATCACGCCGACCATGATGGCATTCACCCCCATCGAGCAGATCCCGGACACGAGCGCGCTTTCAAACATGTACCCGGAGATGCGGGTGTCCTTCCCGACGATGATCTTTGCCACATGGCCTTTTTTCTTGAACAGATGGGCTGTCGCACGGCCGATGTTAATGGCCATTTCAGCCGTCATCGGATATTCATTGGCAATGCCTCTTATCCCGTCGGTTCCAAAAAGTTTTCCCAAAAATTTCTCCTTCAGTCGGTTTTGAAAAGGGGATGATCGCGATTTTTACAACAATCGCTGTAGTTTTGCAACAGGGATGCTTTGCAATGTCATATGCGTTGATTGGTGCCGAACCTGGTCAGGAGAACCGCTCCCAGGCCGATCACGATGGCGCACACCTTGATCATCCAGCCCACATAGGGAATCCAGCCGACGAACCACAGGATGACGAGCCCCCAGACGGTTTCACGCATCATGCTCTGATCGTATCTCTTGAGCAGGGAGAATAATCTTCGACCGACGAGCTGGGACACGGATATGAAACCCAAGAGCACCGCGCAAAGAACGATGATCATCTCGAGCGGAATCAGAACGATGCCGATGACGGAAATCGTAAGCAGCACCGCCAGCGGCACGATCAAAATAAGGCCGCCGAGACCCCACGCGGTGACTTTGAATGTCTTCACCTTGATGGCTTCCGATATGAGACGCACCGGTTTCGGAATCAAAAGCACGGTTACGACCGTGATGATCAGAAGGCCCAGGAACATGGACATGGAGATGATGGCAAATATCCATGACCAGCCCTCCCATTCCTCGCTGAGCGCGTTCGTCACTGCCTGGGATATATCGTTGGAATTGATCTCCGTGACGGTGCCCCTGAGTTCCGCACCCCTCCCCCTGACGACGATTCCTCCCAGGCAAAAGACATTTCCACCCACAACGGCCGTCTTCGCAAGAACTACGGAACCCCCGATAGCCACAACCCTGTTTTCAACAGTACCTTCTACCGTTATCTGGCCGCCAATTACTATGACATTATGAACTTTCGTGCTTTCTTCGATCGTCAGATCGCTCCCGATTTTTACGATGCTCGGACTCTCCGCCCAAGAGACGGAAGCCAAAAAAAGCAAGAGGACAAAAACCAAAAAGATTGTAAGCGCTGCGTTCTTTTTCATGTCTTATCCTTCGCTGCGGCCTGGAGCATGGTCCCTTTACTGCCGGTTCCCGTACTGCTTCCGCGGTGACCGGCACAGCGGCTGCGTACATATCCGATTATCATTGGGAGCACCGATATCACGATGATGGCAAAGATGACCAGGGTAAAGTTTCGCCGCACGGCAGGAAGATTGCCGAAATAATAGCCGCCGCTGATGAAAAGCGCTACCCAAGCGACGCTTCCCACAACATTGTAGACGGTGAAGCGAAGGTACGACATCTTCCCGATACCCGCCACAAAGGGAGCGAATGTCCGTATGATCGGGATGAAGCGCGCGATCACAATCGTCTTGCCTCCGTGTCTTTCGTAGAAATCGTGCGTGCGGTTGAGATATTCGCGATTTAGAAAACGGGAATTCTCTTTGTGAAAGACCTTGGGACCGACAAATTTCCCGACTGCATAGTTCACCATATTGCCCGCGACCGCTGCCGTGGCGAGAAGGACAAGCAGCCATTCCATATTCAGCGCCCCCAATGCGGCAAACGTGCCGAGACCGAAAAGGAGGGAATCGCCGGGCAGGAAGGGTGTGACGACGAGGCCCGTTTCACAGAATATAACCACGAAAAAGATGAAGTACGTCCAGCCTCCGAAGAACTGAATGATGGATGCGAGATGCCGGTCAAGATGAATAAAAAAATCTGCAAAATATATGATCAGGTCCATTTTCGTGCCTGAGGCGCGATTAGCGCTCGCGATTTATATTTTTGATTAGTATCGAAAAGAGGTTGCCGTGTCAACAACAAAGAGGCGGCCGGCGGCAAGCCTGTTCAGCCGGTTGGTCATTTTTTCGATTGATATTTGTTATCCCCATGTAATAGACTTTCGCGGACAGGAGGCGGCCCCCGTAATCAGGGCCCGGCAAATGCACGAACTATCGGTAACGGAAAGCATTCTTAACATTGTGCTCAAGCACGCCCAGACAAACCGCGCGGAGAGGGTTCTCTCAATCGGGCTCCGGATCGGTGAATTGAGCGAGCTTGTCGGCGAATGCATCCAGCATTACTTCGATTACCTGAGCAAGGGAACCATCGCCGAGGGTGCGGCGCTGGAAATAGAAAGATCGCCGATAATGTTTGAGTGCACCGAATGCAAGTGCACTTTCCAGGTGTCCTTGAGCGAAACAAAAGACTTCACGTGTACCCGTTGTCACAGCGCAAAGGTCAAGCTTGTCTCCGGTCGTGAATTCTACATCAAGGATATAACGATATCGTAAAAGGGAGAGATATAATGGCAGACGTACGCCTGATAGAAATCAAGGAGGAGATCCTCTCCGACAACACGGAGCTGGCGGATGAGATCAGGGACAGGCTCGGGAAGAGCCGGGTCTTCATGCTTAACCTGATGTCTTCACCGGGCGGCGGAAAGACGAGCCTCATTCTCA
>DATJBN010000293.1:0-4146 GCA_035515335.1 Syntrophales bacterium
GCGGCATCCCGTATTCGAGGGTCCGGATATAATCCTCATCCATTTCATGGGCCTCTTCATCACCAGCCTCTCTTGCCCGGAGCTGCATGACAAATCTTTCCCTCTGGTCAACGGGATCGTTGATCTCGGAGAAGGCATTGGCAATCTCTTTCCCAGAGATGTAAAGCTCAAACCTGTCCGTTACCTCCGGGTGATCCGGATTCTTTCTGGCAAGTGGAGAGACCTCGACAGGGTAGTGCGTTATGAAAGTGGGCTGGATCAGCTTATCCTCCACCAATCCTTCAAATATCGCCATCAACACCGTTCCCGGAAAATCGCCGTCCTTGACGTCAAGGCCGAGTTCTCTAGCATACGATATCATCCGTGCACCTTCATCCAGGATGTCGGCGGCTATTTTGCCGTATCTTAGAATAGCCTCTCTTACCGATATGCGGGGCCATGGGGGAGTAAGGTCGATTTGATTCCCCTGATACTCAAATTTTGGGGAGCCGTTAAGTGCGCAGGCGATGTAGTTGAACAGTTCTTCTGTCATCGCCATAAGGTCTTCGTAGGTTGCGTAGGCCTGATAGAACTCCATCATCGTAAATTCCGGGTTGTGAAAAGTGGAGATGCCCTCGTTTCTGAAATTTCTGTTTATTTCGTATACGCGGTCCAAACCGCCCGTCACAAGTCTCTTCAGATACAGTTCGGGGGCTATCCTGAGATAGAAATCCATTCCCAGCGCGTTGTGATGAGTCTTGAACGGGCGCGCCATTGCGCCTCCCGGCTTGGCCTGCATCATCGGGGTCTCCACTTCAAGAAAATCCCTCTCTTCCATGAAGCAGCGTATGAGGCTGATGATGCGACTCCTCTTGATAAAGACATCTCTTGTTTCTTGATTAGCGATGAGGTCCAGGTGACGCTGCCGGTATTTGATCTCTACGTCCGTGAGCCCATGCCATTTCTCCGGCAAAGGGCGCATTGCCTTGGACAGCAGCCTCAGCTCGTCAACATCGATCGTAAGCTCGTTAGTCTTTGTCCTGAATATCTTCCCCGCGACAAAAATTATGTCCCCGACATCGAACTTCTTGAACAGCTGATACGCCTTTTCGCCGACCTGATTTTTTCTCACGAAGGCCTGAAACCGTCCCGTCCTGTCCTGAATCATGACAAAGGAACCTTTGCCGAAGTCACGGATTGCCATCAGCCTGCCGGCTATGGTGAATCTCTCGTCGACTTTTCCCAAGGCATCGTTGTCCATTCCGGCAAAACGTGTGCTAATGGCTGCCGCCGTATCCCTGACCCGGGCGTCGTTGGGATAGAGATCAACGCCTTCCGCCTTCAGGGATTCTATCTTTTCCTTTTTCTTTCTCAGGAGTTCGCTTTCTTCCATAAATAGCCTGTCTATTTAGTATAAACCCAATTTGACTATATTTTTTTTGGGGTTTAGTCAAGCAGGATTTAGGCTGTTTCAGGGTAGGGATACTGAAAGGAATTCAAAGGGCTTCTGTGTGAGTTCCGCCTTTGGGATCGGTCAGACGTTGACGAATTCGGGATTTATTATCGAGAACCGTGGCTTTTGATCTTTCCCAACTTGATTGCACAGAATTCGCCGCACATCGTGCAGCCCTCTTCTTTCGCGCTCTTGCTTTTTTCGAGAAGTTTTTCAGTCCTTGCAGGATCGATAGAAGCCTTAACCTGACCCTGCCAGTCGAAGTCTTTTCTCATGCACGCCATAGTTATGTCCTTCTCGAGAGCGCCGGGAACCCCCTTTGCTATGTCCGCGATGTGCGCGGCAATCTTTGAGGCCATTACACCTTCCCTCACGTCTTCGAGGGTAGGGAGGCGGAGGTGTTCCGACGGCGTTACATAACAGAGGAAATCCGCCCCGAACGATCCGGCTATTGCTCCGCCTATCGCCGAGGTGATATGGTCGTACCCCGGAGCTATGTCCGTGGGCAGAGGACCCAAGACGTAAAAAGGTGCGCCGTTGCATAGACTCTTCTGCAGCTCTATGTTTGCCTGTATGTCGCGGATGGGCACATGGCCGGGGCCTTCGATCATCACCTGAACGCCCTTTGCTCTTGCCCTTTTTGCAAGCTCACCCAGGATAATCAGCTCCTGCACCTGCCCCCGGTCCGTTGCGTCGGCCAGACACCCTGGTCTGAGGCCGTCGCCCAGGCTGAGAACCATGTCGTAGCGTTTTGCGATTTCCAGGAGCTTGTCATATTGCTCGTAAAGCGGATTCTCTCGATCGTTAAATGACATCCAGTTTCTCAGGATGGACCCGCCCCGACTCACGATTCCCAGAATGCGGCCCTCTTCCTCAATACAGGCTACGCTTCTTCTTGTCACGCCGCAGTGAACGGTGATGAAGTCAACCCCGTCTTCGCCGTTTTCTTCGATGACCCTGAACAGGTCTTCGGCAGTCATCTCCATGATGGCTTTCTTTTTTTCCATCATCTCCGCCGCTGCCTGGTATATTGGGACCGTCCCTACGGGCACAGTCGATGCTGCGATGATCGCCTGTCTTATCTTTCTGATATCACCCCCCGTCGACAGGTCCATGATCGTATCTGCTCCCGCGTCTACCGAGACCTTGACTTTTGCGAGTTCCAGATTGAGATCCACACGATCCTTGGATGTTCCGATGTTGGCGTTTATTTTGGTTCTCAGGCCTTTGCCTATGGAGAGGGGGGCTATCCCAGTGTGTTTTTTGTTGCGTACGACAACTATGGTTCCGTTTTGAACTCCATCGCGGATGAAGAAAGGCGACACGCGTTCCGTCTTGGCACACATCTTCATTTCCCGGGATGCGATCATCTTTTTTGCTTTATTCAATTGCGTCATCTTGGAAGCACTCCTCTAATAATTTGCGAACGACATAAATGAAAATAAGATGGGGCATACCTTTTCGGATATGCCCCAGAAAAACTATCAGATATATGTAGTTTCCTCCGCTGGTATTATCCAGATCAGGTTCTGAGGGTATGATCTCAGCCGCGTGGGCACCCCTATGCTTTCAGTCTTGTAAATTTTCTACTTCATTTTTATTGTGAAATCAAGCACAAATTAGGCTGTTAGTCAGTATAGTTCTACCATGCAGCAATCTGGCCGTCGGCGCGGGGTTCGCTGCCACCAGCCAACACACCTTCTTCGTTGCGCCAGATGATCTGCCCGCGGCCAAAGTCACGATCGTCCGGAGCAGCGTATCTTACGTTGTGTCCCATACGGAGTAATTCCTCGGCAACGGTATTGGGGAACTGCCGTTCCAAATCGACTCTCAAGCCTTCCTCCCACCGGAATCTCGGCGCATCCAAAGCGGCTTGGGGATTCAGAAGAAAATCGACCGTATTCATGATCACCATAATGTGGCCCTGCGGCTGGAAGAATGCGCCCATCACGCCGAAAGGACCGACGGCTTCGCTGCCCCTTGTCAGGAAACCCGGAATAATCGTGTGATATGGTTTCTTGCCTGGTTCAAGAGAGTTGTCGTGTGAGGGATCCATGGAAAAACAATAACCGCGGTTGTGAAGGGCTATGCCGGTACCAGGAATTACCATGCCCGACCCGAATCCTTTGTAGTTGCTCTGGATGAAGGAGACCATATTTCCTTCTCCGTCAGCGGCAGCGAGATAAACCGTCCCGCCGTGCGGAGGCTTACCGGGCAGAGGAACCAACGCCCTCTTTCCGATCAAGCTGCGCCTCTGTGCCGCAAATGCATCGGAAAGAAGATCTGCGAGCCTTACCTTCATCCTGCGGATGTCGGCAATGTATGTGAGACCGTCAGCAAAAGCGAGCTTCAGAGCCTCTATCTGGAGGTGACCGGTCTCGGCCGCGTCTCTGCTACCCGCCGTGAATTCGAAACCCTTGAGGATATTGAGAGCCATGAGCACTACTATGCCGTGGCCATTCGGCGGGATTTCCCAGACGTCATAGCCGCGATAATTTACGCTGATGGGATCGACCCATTCAGGAGTGAATGCTGCGAGATCATCGGCGGTCAGATACCCTCCGCGGCTTCGGAAAAATTCACCGACCTTTTCCGCCAGCCGGCCCTTGTAAAAAACGTCGGCGTTGGTCTCGGCAATCTCCACGAGGGTCCGCGCCTGGTCCGGTAATCGCCATATCTCGCCGGCCTTAGGGGCGCGACCAAGAGGCGCAAAT
>DATJBN010000294.1:0-3251 GCA_035515335.1 Syntrophales bacterium
CTTATCATTCATTCTCGTCTTACTCTTCAGGTCTTTCTTCAGACGCAGAGGTTATCTGGCGGGAAACGGCGAAATTGAAAACCCGGAAATCAAGAACAGGGCCTTTGATATCTCATCCGCAGCAATCGGTGCATTTGACAGCGGGTGCAAGGCGTACGTCATTCAGTCGCTCTATTCCAAGCATTTTATCTTTCCGGAGGACGCAGGTTTCAGGAAATACGAGTTCAGAGACCCTCTTCCAACTTTCGGTGATGGATACAATGCTTCAATTAACCGGACGCATAAACTCTATGGGAACGAACAGGACCAAGGAGGTTCATATGAGGATACTGGTTGTAGACGACTCCCCGGAAATCGTGAAAATCCTGTCTTGCACGATGGAGCTCTCGGGCCACGAAGTGGATGAGGCATATGATGGGATCGACGCCGTAGACCGTATAAGAGACAACATTTATGACGTCGTCATCACGGATGCGGAAATGCCCAGGATGCGCGGCATCGAGGGCTGCAGATTTCTGAAAGCGGTGTTCCCCGATGTTTTTGTCATCGGCATGAGCGGCCTCCCCCAAGGCGCTTACGGAATTTCGCAACGTCGGTGCCGACATCTGCTTTTCCAAGCCTTTTAACACTATCGATGTGGAAGAGGCTATCGAGAATCAGTTTCATCGACGTCTGCCCGATTTCGACTCTGCCGTTTCGTACGTAAATCACCCATAAGAAGCAAGGGTGACAATATAAACAAGAATGTCGCGTGGCTTTCATCGCTATCAGCATAGAGTCAGCGGGGAAAGGGGAAAAAGAAGAGGATGGTCTGGGATGCTCTTGATCGCTCTGACGAGGCGAACTACCGCCTGTACATGGAAGAACGTCATCGCTATTTCGAGATGGTCTTTGGTGAACCCTTCACAGCAGATGCGCTTGAGAAGGTGGTGAAGAACATGAATGAGAGTGGAATGTTTGTACGGGAACATCGCAGAATGTCGATCTTGCAGATGAGGCTGTGGATGGAGAAGAAGGAGAGACAGGGGAACCTTGTTTATAGAGAGTTCTTACACCAGCCCGATGCCGGCCGCTCCGTTTCTGTCCTCTGAAACGACAGCGTCACTATAGCCGCAACGATTTTTAAGGCGGCTCCTCTCGACAAGAACCAACAGCCTACAACCTGCCACCTATGTCATTGACATAAGCCTTGCAGATAAGATAATCAAAACAAAGCATGATATTGTTAATCTCGCCTGCGAAGTCGGACGCGGCTTTCTGGCAGCATCCTGTGTAGTTTGCGAAAAACGGATATGTGCCTCGTTGCGGAAAAGGAGATGACTCTGTGAAAAAAAAGTTCAGCACAACGGCCATAGTCATACTGATGCTTCTTGGACTCCGGATATTCGGACAGGTCGAAGCGATTATGACGTCTCTGAATATCGGGGCCGTCGTCATGTTCTGTGTCTATCTCGCGGCAATAATCGGCGTTTTTGGAAGGAAGCCGTGGGGTGATATTCTCTCCGGGGTCACAGGCATCATGGACATTGCGACGACCCTGATGTACACGGAAGGAGCCAGCAGGGTCGGCGCCGTTGTAGTCGACCTGCTCCTCGTCTATCTCGCCTTTGACGATTACAGGAGTATAAAGGCGGGCAAAAAGGCGGAAGACGCAGCCGCCCCTGAGGCACAGGCGTAGCATTGATTATGGCAGACATGTTGCGCTGTCTTCCGCGTCGAGGGGCGCCTTCGCCCTCATGTACCGTGCACCCGTCCATATCAGAACGGCAGCGAAGGCGATGCGCAGCCCTCCCTCCGAAAAATGGTGGGCAAGAGTGCCTCCGATACAAGCCCCTACCAGTATCCCGGAGATCATACCGGGGAGGATGCTTGTCTTCACGTTGCCTAGCTTCCAGTGGGTGTAAGCGCCCACGCTCCCTATGGGCACCATTGCGAGAAGCGAGGTTCCCTGCGCCGTGTGCTGCGTGAAGCCGGTGAGGAGCACCATCGCCGGCACCATAATGATGCCACCGCCGACTCCCAGCATGCCGGAGAGAAATCCCAGAATTACACCCGTCACAACGAGTACGGCAGCGGCCGCCCATCCCCTCTCCATTCCTTGGATGCCGGGCAGATACGGCTTGGCAAGCAGGAGGAGGGATACAAAAACGATGAAGTAACCGAAGGATCTTTTCAGTTTCCACTCCGGAAGGGAATGCGCAAAATAGCATCCCGCGCGTGTCGTAAATATGGCAGGTGCGGCAAGGAAGCAGGCAGCGGCAAGGTCGATATTTCCCTCTAGGCCGTACATAACGGCGCCGGCCAATCCCGTGAATACTATGGTGACGAGGTTTGTTCCGTGGGCCTTATGTTGATCGAGTTTGAGGATATCCACCATGAAGGGGATTGTGATGGCGCCGCCGCCCAGCCCCACGAATCCGCCGAAGGTTCCCGCGAGCAAACCTACCAGAAGAGCCATATGACCCCTATCTGTACGCGATCCTGTTCGGAACATGACTTCATCTGATCATCCTCGCGGACTGCAGGCTATTTATAACCGTCTTCGACGCCTGATCTATAAGTTTTTCAGTTGAACCGGTCTTGACGATCTGTGAACGAACCTTCCACATCAAGTTCCCCGTCGATACGTCATAGAGCTCGCTCTCCATAACAATGTCCTTCTCTTCAAATTTGTATTCCATCGGTGGAGACTGCACCATGTATATGGGGAAAGAATAGTTCCATTCCGGTGTTGTCTCACGGGGCGGATTGACTCTGTCCACTCTCGCTTTTTCTGTGATGCCTACCAGGCGTACTGTAAACGTGGCGTCACTGCCGAGTTTCACCGCCTCCGCCCTGACATCGGTGCCGGTCATTTCTTTCTTCACCGCGATAGATGCAAGAGAGACGGCCTTCACTCCGTGTGCTTGAAATTGTACGGCAAAGGCCTCCTCCAATTTGCGCTTGTCAAATTGCTTAGAAATTCCCACAACCAGGACGCTCTTCACATAACGCCCTTCGTAAGCGCTATTTACCCAGGGGTTGGTAAGCTTTGTTCCCCCGCATGAAGAAAGGAGAAATAGACCGATCATAACGACCATGGCTGTGCGGCTTAACTCGTGTTTCATAATAATATCTCCTGTAGCGTATTCGAAGGGCAAGAGGCATTGTTCTTTTACTTAAGCTCGGAGCGGTGCCGTTCGTAGAGATCGTAATTGGCCTTGAGCATCTCCTGGACGGGCAACTCGTACGGGCAACGCTCTTCGCACTCC
>DATJBN010000295.1:0-7160 GCA_035515335.1 Syntrophales bacterium
CTTCGACGCCGGGTTCCATTTCCACAAACACCCCGTAGTCCGTGAGGTTCACGACCTTCCCTTCTATCACTGACCCCACAGGATATTTCTTTTCAATCATTTCCCAAGGATTGTCCGTTAGCTGTTTAAGGCCCAGAGAAACCCTCTCCTTTTCCCTATCGAAAGAAAGAACCTTGACCTTTATCCTCTCCCCCTTAGTAAAATTATCGGAGGGTCTTGTAATCCTGCCCCAGGAGATATCCGTAACATGAAGAAGGCCGTCAATCCCGCCAAGATCGATGAAGAGTCCGTAGTCGGTTATGTTCTTTATGACCCCCTCCATTATCTTTCCTTCTTCGATATTGCCGAGTGTCTCCTTCTTTGCCGCTATCCGCTCCTGCTCCAGGATGGACCTTCTCGAAAGGACAACGTTGTTTCTCTTTCGGTCATACTTGAGAACGTTGAACATCAGTGTCTGACCCACGAATCGATCAAGGTCTCTAACCGGCCGGACATCCACCTGGGAGCCGGGGAGAAAGGCGAGGATACCTATATCTACTGAAAGGCCCCCCTTGACCCTTTCTACAACTGTTCCCTTCACAGGGGTGTTGTGTTCGCACGCGCTCTTAACGTCGTCCCATACCTTTATCTTTATGGCCTTGTCCCTTGACAGAACCAGATTGCCATCCCCATCCCTCCTGTCGACCAGGACCTCTATCTCATCACCCACAGCAACCGGAATATTTCCTTCCTCGTCTCTCAATTCCTTTGCCGGGATATAACCCTCTGTCTTCCAACCGACATCGACCATGACAACATCGGCATTTATCTGTACGACCTTGCCTGTAACTATCTGGCCGAGCTGGACACTCTGCAGACTCTGCTCGTATAGCTCCTTGAATCCAACGTCCTCGTCCTTACCGCCGCTCTTCTGAGTGACCTTCTTCTCCGTCTGCACTTTTTCTTCGGTGCTGCTGCTAAGATCTTCCTTAGAAATTGAGTTGTTGCTGTTTACCATTAAACCGTTACCCCCCTGAATTTTATGAAAAATCTTTCATAGGAAAAAGACAAGTAGCATACTGATTGTCAAATATCAAGTGAATTAAGAAGATACCCCGGTGAAAGCAATATGCAACCTGAAGCCGTTCCCCGCGGAAACTCAATACGTAAAATACTCATAAAATCTTTGCACTTGTCGTCAACAACATAATCATTTGTTCCCGAATGTAAAGGTCAGCCGATACCCGACGACCCTCTTTCACATTACCTAAAGCAGGACAAACATCATGCGGCTAACCATCGGCTACAATTACCGAAATCATCTTCCTGACAATTTCCTGCACGCTCATATTCGTGGAATCAATCACTATAGCTCCATGCGCCGGTTTCAAGGGCGCTATGCTCCTTTCTGTGTCCTGGCGGTCCCTTACTGCCAGGTCAAGGGCAATCTTCTTACAATCCGCGTCGAGACCCTGGGCGCGAATTTCCTTAAAGCGTCTTCTGACCCTTTCTTCTTGGTCCGCATCCAGAAAAAATTTGTACCTCGCGTCCGGAAATACCACAGTGCCCATGTCTCTCCCATCGGCCACCAGCCCTCCCTGTCCAGCTGCATCACGTTGTACGGAGAGCAACCTCTCTCTAACAGCTGGTACAGCAGACACCGCCGATGCAATGAGACCTATGTTCTCGCTTCTGATCTCTTGCGTCACGTTCTTGCCGTTGACAAAGACGTGCAAGGTGCTGTCGATATTTTTAAGATATATTTTGATCCGCGAGCACAGTTCGGCGAGTTTCTCTTCGTCGTCGGGAAGAATCCCTTCCGCGAGTACCTGGAAAGCGAATGCCCTGTAGATGGCTCCGGTGTCGAGATAAATCGCAGAGAGCTCCCTGGCAAGGGCCTTGCTGACCGTGCTCTTGCCTGCTCCTGCAGGACCGTCAATCGTGACAACGAAGTTTTTTTTCACGGCTGATCGCCTTCCTTATTATGCGTCCTGCGTCCCTTGACAAAGCGTGTGACAGGCTATAGCACATTGACCGATCCATAACAATATCAAACGGTGAAGCACAAACCAGCACTTGCTTATGCCTGACAAAAGAGCTAATAATGAAACGCATTTGAGACGCTTCTCTGCAAAAAGGCGTCGTCGTGGAGGTTTACAGTTGAATCATTTCGACACATTTAAGCGAAAGACGGCAGTCATTGTCCTTGCCCTCTTATTCTCTTTTCTTTTTCAGGCCATGGGATCCGCATACGCCTCGTTTACTATCGATGATGAGAAGAAGCTCGGAAAGGAATTCTATGACAAGCTCGAAAAGAGCGGTGTTCTGATCCATGACGAACGTACGGATGCTTATATCACTGCTTTGGGGAACAAGCTTCTCGCCCAAGGCGAAAAACCCCTCTTTGTTTTTCATTTTTCCGTGATCAGGAGCTCCGCCATTAATGCCTTTGCCACCCCCGGAGGATACATTTATGTGAATAGGGGGCTCGTCACCATGGTGGAAACGGAAAGTGAGCTTGCGTCGGTACTCGCTCACGAAATCGCGCATATCAAACAGAGACATGTTGCAAGTATCATAGAAAAGTCGCAGAAGTTGGGCATTGCGACACTTGCCGCGGTTCTGGCGGGTGCGTTCCTGGGAGGCGGAGATCTTGGTCCTGCCGTTGCAAGCTTTTCTCTCGCAACGGCTTCAACACTGAGTCTCAAGTTCAGCCGGGAGCATGAAGAAGAAGCAGACCGGCTCGGCATGTCTTACCTGGTCGGCGCCGGATACGACGGGAAGGCCATGATGGACTTCATGAGGTTGATGAGAAGATATGAATATTACTCAAGCGGCATACCGTCCTATTTTCTCACACACCCTGGCACTGAGGAGAGGATCACCTATATCGATGCGCTTCTCCACACAACATACGCCCCCGGTGGAAGCCAGACCATCATCGGAAACCTGAAACGGGTGCAAACCGTCCTCATGTTCGACGAGAAGAATCTCGATTCGAGCCTTCACTATTTCCAGAATGACCTGCAGAAAAACCCTAATGACGTAGATTCGCTCTACGGTTTGGCGGTAACGGAGGATAAGCGCGGGAAAACGGAAGAGTCTCTTCAATATTTCTCAAAGGCTCTCAGCCTCGCTCCCGATGACCCCGACATCTGTCGGGACCTCGGAGTCCTCTATTTCAAGCTCGGCCGGCCCGCGGAAGCGGTAATCTACTTGAAAAAGGCGTTGGCTGTCAAAGAAGATGATCCCAACACACTTCTCTACCTGGGTCGGTCGTACGACTTGCAGGGGGATTACGCATCGGCTTTGGATCTCTACAAAAGAATTGAGAAGAAAAACATCACCGACCCGGATATTTACTACAGCATAGCCATGGCCTATGGCAAGACAAATGACCAGGGCCTTTCCCACTATTACTTCGGCGTCTATTTCAAGAAAAAGAGGAACATGCCTTCCTCGGTGTACCATTTCAAAGAAGCCCTGAAATATCTGCCCCCAGACAGCGAAAAGGCTCGAGAAATCGAGAAGGAATTGAAAACAACGAAACCAGCTGAGAAGTCTTACATCCGCCGTTAGGATATATCTATCTGGTGCGGCGCAAGCTCCCTCTTTGCATAATCAAGATAAATCCTCTCTTTGACAAACAGCTCAAAGAGATCTGCATCGATATGATTATCCTTCACCATGTATCCCAGTATCTTGATTGCTTCCGATAATGTTTTTTCTTTCTTGTAAGGTCTGTCCTTTGCAGTCAATGCGTCGAAGATATCGGCCAGAGCGATAATGCGCGCCTGGAGCGGGATTTCATCGCCTCTCAATCCGAAGGGGTAGCCCGCACCATCGATCCTTTCATGATGCGAGGAGGCATAGTATGAGACGTTCTTCAGTTTTTTGGGAAATGGAAGCTGGGAGAGCATTTTGTGCGTTACAGTCACATGATTCTTAACGATCTCCTTTTCTTCATCTGTGAGCGTTCCTAAAGGGATGCTGAGGTTGTGCAGCTCCTCGTCGCTCAGCAGATTTCGCGGTTCCCCGCCCAGACTGATCCTCCTCTCTCCTATCTCCTTCAGGCGGGCGAGCATCCCGCCATCCATAAACTGCATTCCCGTATTGATATCTGCAAGGAACTCGTAGTCCCTGTCGAGATCATTCTTATTCTTTTCCGTGTCGTTAACTTCAGTCGCTGCAGCCTTTTCCATGTCCCTGACATCTTCCACTTTCAAGGCCTCGATTGCATAGTCCCTCTTCAAAATCTCAAACCTTGCTCTTAGGGCATCCATCCTGTTGTATATTGTTTCAAGCTTCTTGCTCTTGTCGACAATATACTCGGGGGTCGTTATCTTGCCCACATCGTGAAGCCAGGCTGATATCCTGAGTTCTTTTAATCTATCTTCGTCAAGACGGACCTTTGCAAACGGACCGTAGGTCGCTTTGTTTATCCTGTCCGCGATTGCCATTGTCAGCTCGGACACCCTGCGAACGTGGCCGCCCGTGTAGGGTGATTTTTCGTCGATTGCGGTGGCGATGGTCTTTATGAATGATTCTAACAGGTGCTCAAGCTCATGAATGAGACGGTTATTCGAGATGGCGACTGCCGCCTGAGATGCCAGCGACTCAAGCATCTTCTGATTTTCGACCGAAAATGGTATCACATCCGTCGAACCCTCCATCTGGGCATTCAGCAGCTGTAAGACGCCGATGATGTCGTTTTCATGATTGCGCATCGGAACAACGAGCATGGATTTCGAACGGTAACCTGTGTCTGCATCGAATCTCCTGGTCCCCTCGAAATTGAATCCTTCGGCATGATAGACATCGGCTATATTTACCACCTGTCCAGTTATGGCGGCATATGCGGAAACATTGGCGTGATTGGGATTACCTTCATTATCCCTCAATTTAACGGAAGGCCATGTTATCCGCCCGCCGGTTCCCCCCATACGGACATTCAGAGAATCGTTCTGCACGATGGCAAAATGAATCTCTTTCTCATCGTCAGACATGATATAGAGCGTGCCGCCATCGGCGTTTGTGAATTTCCTCGCCTCGTCGACGATCATTTCCAGGAGCCTGTCCAGATTCTTCTCCGCCGAAAGGGCCGTCCCTATCTGGTTTAACCGCCTTATCTGGTCGAGCTGTTTTTCGAGGAATCCTTTGATCTCAGACGGAAGCCCGTCAAGCAGCTTGCTTACCTGATCACCGCCGTTTTGATCTTGAGCCTCGATTTTCCTGCCATCGGCCATATTATGAACTTCTTCCGATTATAGATCTCAGTGTATGTACATCCCGATACACTCTCTGTGGATGCGTCGTCAGGCGGTCTCAGAATGGAGTTCAACTGGAAATCAGCACGAGTGCTCGAGAGCTTATAACATGCGACTCACCGCATCAGCTATCGCCAGTAGACGCCGGACATATCCCTTGCAAGTCTTCCTCTAAAGGCCTCCATCTCGTTGTCTGAATACGGCTCATACTTCAGGAATTGTTTGTCAAGAGTCTTTGTGGGAATAAATCGTTGCAGTATGTAACAGCGCGCGCCCTTCAGCATATCGCCGATCACGATAAGGTCATCTTCATGGAGGAGTTTCTTGGGAACAGTCGTCCGAAATTCATATGGCAGTCCGGAGGTCATGATGAAGTCAATGCTCCGCCTGATCATATTCTCATCTATCTTTGACTTCGTCAAAGCCCTATATTTCGTAAGAGGCGCCTTTATGTCCATGGCGATGTAGTCAACTAGCCTCTTGCTGAGGAGCTTCTCCAGCACATCCGGCGAGGAGCCGTTGGTGTCGAGTTTAACGAGGTATCCTTTGTCTTTCACGGCACCAACAAATTCGGCCAAATCCCCCTGCATCGTGGGCTCTCCTCCGGTGACCGTCAACGCCTCAAGCTTTCCTTTGCGTTTCTCAAGAAACGCGAGCACGGACTCTTCCGGGATGCACTCTTCATACATGCCGGGATCCACCAGTTCAGGATTATAACAGTATGGACATCTGAAGTTGCATCCCTGTGTAAACGCAATTGCACTAATCCTGCCGGGGTATTCGATCAAAGATACCTTCTGAAGTCCGCCGATCAGCATCGTCTAGAAACTAAAAACCCTTCTTCCTCTGTATTCTTCCTGCTTCCCCAAATTCCATTGCTTGACCGGTCGCAGATAGCCCACGACGCGTGAATAGACCTCACACGGCTCCATGCAAACGGGACATTTCTCCTTCTCACCGCTCAAATATCCGTGTGAGGGGCAGACACTGAAGGTAGGAGTAAAGGTTAGATAAGGCAAATGATACTGTGTGCAGATCTTCCTCACAAACGTCTTTACGGCCGATCCATCATTGAGCCTCTCGCCCGCGTACGTGTGGAAGACCGTCCCTCCTGTGTATTTGGACTGGATTTCATCCTGAAGATCCAGGGCTTCAAAAATATCGTCCGTATAATTGACCGGCAACTGTGTTGAATTCGTATAAAAAGGTTCTCCCCCGTTCTGCGGAGAGATTCCATGATTGGCAGAAATGATATCTGCATACTTCTCTCTGTCGATCTTCGCCAGACGATATGATGTTCCCTCTGCCGGCGTGGATTCAAGGTTGTAGTTGTTCCCCGTCTCCTTCTGGAATTCTATAAGCCTCTTTCTCATGAAGTCCAGTATCTTCAGAGTGAATTCCTGGCCTTCCGGAGCGGCTATATTCTTACCCAAGAAATTCACGCAGGCCTCATTCATGCCGACGAGCCCGATCGTGGAGAAATGATTCTTCCAGTATTCCCCGAAGCGCTTCTTTATGTCTCTTAGGTAATACTTCGTGTAGGGATAAAGGTTACCGTCCGTGAACTTCTCCAGCACCTTCCTCTTGGTCTCCAGGCTCTCCTTCGCAGTGACCATGAGCCTCTCCAGACGCTCCGTAAATTCATCTTCCGTTTTGGACAGGTAACCTATTCGCGGCATGTTTATGGTAATCACGCCGATGGAGCCGGTCAGCGGGTTCGAACCGAAGAGGCCCCCTCCCCTCTTCTCCAGTTCCCTGTTGTCGATACGGAGCCTGCAGCACATGCTCCTGGCATCTTCCGGGTTCATGTCGGAGTTTATGAAGTTCGAAAAATATGGCACACCATACTTTGCAGTCATCTCCCAGAGGTCGTCAAGATTCCGATCCTCCCACTGGAAGTCCTTCGTTACGTTA
>DATJBN010000296.1:0-2851 GCA_035515335.1 Syntrophales bacterium
GTGGCCGTCTCCAGGGAGAATACCTCTCCGCGCTCCTCTTTGTCGAGGAGAATGATGTAGGTAAAATGTCTGCTCAGGTTTGTAATGCTCAATTCTGCGGCCATGGGGCGGGATTATAAAATGGGCGTGAGACCGTGTCAAATGAAAATAATGTTGCTATTCTGAAAGTACAATCTGCAGCATTTTCAGTAGTTCTTCACCTTTGAAGGGCTTGGCAAGAAAATACTGGCCGCCGATCTTGTGGCTTTTCGGAACCTCACTTGGTTTGACGGCGCCGGTAAGAAAAATTACCGGGATATTGGATGTAGACGGGTCGTCTTTCATCTCGTGCGCGACACTCGATCCATCCATATCCGGCATCATAAGGTCAAGGATGACGGCGTCGGGCTTTATCGCTTTACACTTGCGCAGGCCCTCCTCACCGGTCTCTGCCGTGTGGACCTCGTAGTTGCTTGCCGCGAGTCGCAATTCCACTATCTTGAGAATGTCGGGATCGTCATCGACAACAAGAATCCTTTTCCCCATTACGCATTCCCCTCAAAGCAATTAACTCTGCTGTGACTCGATTCTCGGGTCTATTCCCGCTTCTTCGCTTCTTCCTTAATCTTGTCGAGCTCTTCCTTGTATTTCTCCGCCTGGGCCCTCACCGCTTCAATTTCTTCTCTTGCCTTCGCCAGGCTTTCCTCCTGCTTCTGCCTCTCTTCGCGCAACTTCTCCTGTATCTCGTCCAGGCCGATATAAACGGCGAGGATGCCGCTAAGTATGAGGATGATGGGGACACCGCCCTTAAGGATTATAACAAAATCATTCCACCAGAATATGAGACCGAAGAGTCCGATGATTAGCGATACTATACCGCCGATAAGCAGTGACATAGCCCAACCTCCTTGTGTGCAATTCAGAAATATTTGCCGAGGCTTTTGCGACGTTGCCGTAAACTACTAATATCTGTCTTGGATTAGACGGGACAATAACACAGAAAAAAAGTCCAGGCAATATGAAAGTTATGAAAAAACAAGGCGATTGAAGACGCCGAGCCGCTTTTGCAGAAGACGGAAAAAAATTGCTTGACAATGATGTCAAATACTTTTAGGTTCGTGAACCATTGGAGAAGTCGATGATGAAAAGAGAATATCTGCAGCATATAATCTTCCTAATCCACTCTAAATATACATATTGATGCCTGCTGTGCGCCTTAAAAAAGGGCGGGCATGCAGGCTACCTCTACCAATCCCTGACAGAATCAATCCCGAAAAGAAGAGCGAGAGATCGCTGAGACTCTCTTGACTTCAATATTATGATGAAATTATAAACCTGTGAGGAGGGACATCATGCTAAAAATAACTAAAGTAATCTGTGTCTTCTGCATCATCCTGGCCATGTCAGGAAACGTCTGGGGGCAGGAACCGATCAAGATAGGCGCCCTTTTTTCTGTTACAGGTCCTCCTTCGTTTCTGGGTGAGCCTGAACGCAATACGGCCAACATGGTGGTTGATCAGATCAACAAGGCAGGCGGCGTCAAGGGGAAGAAGATCAAGTTGATAGTCTACGATACCCAGGGAGATGCCACAAAGGCCGTACAGGCGGCAACAAGGCTCATCAAAGAAGACAGGGTTGCTGCCATCATCGGACCCAGCACGACCGGTGAGACCATGGCTGTCATTCCAGTGGTCGAGGCCGCGGGCATCCCGCTGATTTCATGCGCCGCGGGCATCAAGATTACGGAGCCGGTGAAAAAATGGGTGTTTAAGACCGCCCAGAACGACTCTCTCGCCGTCGAACGCATCTACGACAACTTGAGGAAAAGGAACATCGCGGATGTCGCAATACTCACGGTATCGGACGGTTTCGGCGCGTCGGGGAGGGAACAGTTGAAGCTTCGCGCCAAGGATTTCGGCATACGTATAGTGGCCGATGAAATCTACGGCCCCAATGATACAGATATGACAGCCCAGCTGGTGAAGATTCGCGGAAGCAAGGCCAAGGCCATCATCTGCTGGGGAACAAATCCGGGTCCGGCCAAGGTGGCAAGGAATGCGAAGCAGCTGGCGCTTAATATTCCTCTCTACATGAGCCACGGCGTCTCTTCCAAGAAGTTTATCGAACTGGCTGGAGATGCCGCGGACGGGATAATCCTGCCCTCGGGGCGCGTCATTGTCGCAAATATGCTGCCGAAATCCGACCCGCAAAAGAAATCGCTCCTTGCATATGTGAACGGCTACAAGAGTCAGTTCAAGACGGAAGGGGATCACTTCGGTGGTCACGCGTGGGATGCTGTTATGCTGCTCAAAGGAGCGATCGAACGCGCCGGTGACCAGCCTGCAGCAATACGGAGCGAGCTGGAGAAGACACGCAGCTTTAAGGGCATCGGCGGCATATTCAATTTCAGTCCCCAGGATCATGCGGGTCTCACGAAAGACGCCTTTGTTCTAGTGACGATAAAGAACAAGGAGTGGGTGCTCATAAAGTAGTGCGCTTGGGCGTATTGTTACCGAGGAATTGAGGATGGGAATTCTGCGAAGCGGGTTCCGCCTGCCGTACCGTTGCGCTATGCGGGCGTGAACGTCTGGTCTTATGGAAATTTTCGAGCAGATATTGCAGTACACACTCTCGGGTCTTTCTACGGGGGCTATCTATGCCCTCATCGGGCTTGGCTTTGCCATCATCTACAATTCAACTGGCATAATCAACTTTGCCCAGGGGGAATTTGTGATGCTGGGCGGGATGCTCACTCTGTTCTTTCACGTGACCATGGAACTCTCACTCCCGCTCGCCGTGATCCTTGCGGTGCTCTCGGCAACGGCAGTGGGCGCCCTGTTCGAAAAGCTCGCGATCAGCCCACTCAAGGATG
>DATJBN010000297.1:0-23051 GCA_035515335.1 Syntrophales bacterium
CCCCATCAGAAACGCGGTGTAGGCCGATGTCCCCATTCCGCCGCAGAAGTTCTCAATGCCGACGACAACGGCAAGTGCCCATACCTGTGAACCTGTAAACTCAAGGAGGATAAAGGCAGGGATGGAGATGCCCTGTAATACACCGAATACAACGAGCGCCCTCTTCATCGGCCACTTCGACATCATTGCGCCTGCGAGCAATGCCCCGCCGATCGTTGCCGCCATACCGAAGCCCTTGTAGATGGTTCCCAGCTCGGTTCGTGTGAAGCCGATATAGCCAAGGATGTAAGGCGTCGTCATCTGCGATGCCGCAATGTCTCCCAATTTGTAGAGGATGATGAAGAGAAGAATCTCCAGCGAACCGGGCCTCCTGAAGAATTCCAGGAACGGCAGGACGGCCGCTTCATAAAGACTCTTCGGAGGTTCGACGCCGTCTCTCGTTGCCTCCGTCTTGAGAGGTTCGGGGGCGAGAAGAGTTGCAACGCAGCCGGTCACCATGAAGAGGCCCATGATGATGTATACCATCTTCCAGGAAAGATGATCGGAAAGGACGAGGGCAAGAGCGCCGCTCATAAGAATTGCGATCCGATAGCCCATGATCCAGACACCGACACCAGCACCCCGCTCCTCAGGCTTCAGATACTCCGTCCTGTAGGCGTCGAGGACGATATCCTGACTCGCGCTGAAAAAGGCAATTGCAAGGGCGAGGGCCGCGACAAGGAGAGGTCTTGATGAAGGATTAAAAAACCCCATCGTGGAGATCGCGACGATTAGGGCGAGCTGCGTGATGATCATCCAGCCCCTCCTCCTTCCGAGGAAGGGCGGCACGAACCTGTCCATTAAGGGCGACCACAGAAACTTGAAGGCATAAGGCAAGCCGACCAGAGAGTAGAGCCCGATCGTCTTTATATCTACGCGCTCCGTGACGAGCCATGCAGAGAGGGTGCCGCTGGTGAGCACCAAGGGCATGCCGGATGCAAAACCGAGGACCAGCATGAGGAGCATCTTTCCGCTTAGGTAGACCTTGAACCAGTTGAAGAAATTTCGCTCCATCATGATCACTGACAATTGTTAGAGGGATCGTTTTTTTTGCGCGGCCTCGACAAAGGCGCGAAAGATGTTGCGGTGCGGTTCCTCGTCCTGCATCTGCTCCGGATGCCACTCCACACCAAGGATGAATCTGCCAGACAGGGCCCACAGTGAATTGACTGCCGGCTCTATCGCTTCAATAATCCCATCTTCTGTCCAGGCGGAGGCCCGCATGTCAGTACCGATCCTCTTCGCGTCGACGGCCTGGTGGTGGCTCGAGTTCGTCATCACGATACCGCCCCCGGGTATGTTGACGGCACGGGCTACGAGGCTTCCCGCCTCAAGCCCTACAGGGTGACGGAAGTTTGTGTCATCGTCAGGTCTTTCCTTCCTTGAATGCGGGATATATGGAGAGCATGGAGGGCTTGTCCACTCTGTCTTGATGTCCTGTATCAACGACCCGCCCTGCGCTATAGATAGAAGCTGATGACCTCCGCATATGCCGAGCACAGGAAGGTCTGTGTGGTGCAATACCTTTTTTGCCAGCGTGAGGTCAAAGATGTCGCGACGCCTCGGCATCAGTTCGTTTTCCGGCTGCGGATGTCCGCCGAAGTGATCCGGCCAGTAGTCGTCTCCACCAATGAGAACGACACCGTCAAGAAGAGGTATGAGTGCGTCAATCATCGTAATGTCGGCGCAAGGAGGAATGCAGAGAGCGACTCCACCCGCCCCCTCCACGGCATCCACATAACCCACGGGGACGAGAAGCCCGTATTTTTCATACTTGTCTATGAGATCGAAAGACATGTTGAGGCCGATCGTCGGATGCCTGACCATGAGCCTTCCCTTTCCTCTCCCGAAAAAAGATTCTCTCGCTGTCGCGCACTATAAGGTAAATGTATCTAAGTGTCAACTGCCCCGTGCTTTTTCCGCCTGTGCTTTCCCTTTGACATGAACTTATGTTTCCCCTATACTCACAAAAAAACGCATCAACCATCAAAAAAAGTGAGGTGCTCATTATGAAAGTGAAGATTGACAAAGACCTTTGTACAGGATGCGGTTTGTGTGTCGATACAGTCCCGGACGTTTTTGAGCTGGTTGACGATCAGGCGTCTGTGAAGGTGGCAACGGTGAAAAAGTCGCTTTACGATGCAGTGAGGGAAGCTGCGGCCGATTGTCCTACCGAGGCAATCATCGTCGAAGAGTAGAGCGCCATGGTACGCTACCACGAACTGGGACTCGTAAATACGAGGGACCTTTTTAAAAAGGCGATGAAGGGCGGCTATGCGGTACCCGCTTTTAACTTCAACAATCTCGAACAACTGCAGGCGATAGTCGCGGCCGCGGTCGAAATGAAATCCCCCGTCATACTGCAGGTATCGAAAGGCGCCCGCCAGTACGCAAACCAGACCCTGCTTCAGTACCTGGCAAAAGGTGCCGTGGAGGTGGCAAGAGAGATGGGTTATGCAATCCCCATCGCCCTTCATCTCGACCACGGCGATAGCTTTGATCTTGCCAAGTCCTGCATTGAGACAGGCTTCTCCTCGGTGATGATCGACGGGTCACATCTCCCCTACGATGAGAACGTAAAGCTGACGGCGAAGGTGGTTGAATTTTCCCACCGCTACGATGTGACCGTTGAAGGCGAACTGGGGGTGCTCGCCGGGGTCGAAGACGAAGTTTCATCACAACAGAGCCATTACACTAAGCCGGAAGAAGTGGAAGACTTCGTGAAGCGGACGGGAGTCGATTCGCTCGCAATCTCCATTGGGACGTCCCACGGAGCATACAAATTCAAAGTCAAAAGCGGCGAAACCCCGCCTCCCTTGAGGTTCGATATTCTCGAGGAAGTGGAAAGACGGATACCTGGTTTTCCGATTGTCCTCCATGGCGCGTCTTCCATACCGCAAAATATTGTCGATGAGATAAACAGGTACGGCGGCAGGCTTGACGATACAGCGGGGATTTCTGAAGACCAGTTGCGGCGAGCCGCAAAGTCCGCGGTCTGCAAGATAAATATCGACTCCGACGGAAGGTTGGCCGTGACGGCCGCAATAAGAAAAGTCTTCTCGGAGAAACCGGATGAATTCGACCCAAGGAAGTATCTCGGTCCCGCCCGCGACGCGCTTAAGGAACTCTACAAGCACAAGATCAGGAACGTCCTGGGAAGCGATGGGAAGGCCTGAACACTCATGCCCGTTGCAATCGTATGGCAAATCCTTGTGCGACAGAATGAGGGCAAGTAATGATAAAAGTTACACCTGACAAACTCGAGCCTGGAATGCGTCTAGCCAAGCCTGTCATGAACAAGGCGGGCATGGCACTCCTCGGCGAAGGCACGGAACTCACGGAGACGTGGATCGCGCGAATCCAGGATATGGAACTGGAAGGGGCGATCTACGTGGAGGGGAAACTTGAGATGGAGGTCCCCCTCGACGAGATGCTTGCCGCGCTCACGAAGCGTTTCGCAAACTCGCAGGGAAATTCGAGAATGGAAATAATAAAGAGGGC
Source organism: Syntrophales bacterium (assembly GCA_035515335.1). Taxonomy (GTDB): domain Bacteria; phylum Desulfobacterota; class Syntrophia; order Syntrophales; family UBA2185; genus Fen-1135. The sequence continues at coordinate 3,541 of DATJBN010000297.1, forward strand.
CGCAGAAGCACACATCAGGAAGCTGTATGAGTGAAGTGATAGAAGCGAAGATACTCCGGCGCCGCATAGAGAACATAGGAAGCCTTCCCACCGTACCCGAAACACTGCGGAAGCTCTCCCGCATCATGGAAAAGCAGAACGTTTCGCTCACGGAGATTGCGGGTTTCGTTCAATCGGATCCTGCCCTCACCTTCCGAATCCTCAAGATGGTAAACTCAGCGGTCTACGGCTTTCCGGGCCGTATTGCATCCGTATCACACGCAATCATGCTCCTCGGTCTCAATGTCGTAAAGGGACTGCTCCTCGGCGTATCGGTCTTCGAACTTATGCAAAAGGCGATGACCGGCCTCTATGAACATTCGATGGGGTGCGCTGCGGCGGCCCGGATAATCGCCCAGAAGAAGGGTCTCCGGGAGCCGGAAGAGGCATACGTCGCAGGACTTATCCATGACATAGGCAAGGTAGTCATGGCCCTCGAATTCACCAAGGCATACGAGGCGGCCCTCGCCTCGGCAGATGCCGAGCATATCTCCATCAGCCAAGCGGAGAAGAAATTTTTCGCAGAAAACCATCCTGCTCTTGGCGGCTACCTTGCAGAGAGATGGCGATTTCCCAAAAAACTTTCGGAGGCGATACTCTATCACCATCAGCCGAGATCGGCGGTGCTCTTTCCTCTCGAGACGGCAATCGTTCATGTCGCCGACATTCTCACGAAGGCGAGGGGCCTGGGCTTTTCTGGCGACCAGGTAGTACCCATTGTAGACGATGCCGCTTTCGACAGGCTCGCGCTTTCCGAGCAGGATATAATCGACGTATTTCAAGAGCTGGAAGGATCCATCGAAGCGACACAGGAGGTCTTGCTGTAGCGATGGACACGGTCATGATCTTCAGCAATGATCCAGATTTTCAAATCATGGCAGAGCGGATGCTGAAGGACCATTACCGGACCGTGCCCTTCAGCGATCTCAAGCTCGCGCTGGACTGCATATACAATGACACGCCTTCTCTCGTGGTGATGGAGATCGCAAGCGGCGACGACTCCTCCGTATCATTACTAAACCTCATCAAGGGGGACCCTCTTTTCAGCAGCCTTCCCGTACTCGTCGTATTTGCGGGCAATATTGAACCGCAAAGCTTTGAGAACATGCTGTTCGAAGACTATATCAGGAAGGCCGATTCCGAGAGAGACATCCTGCCGAGGGTAAACCTCGGCGTCATGCGCTGCGAACGAGTAGTTGAGATCAGTCCCCTGACCCGCCTGCCGGGCAATCTCTCCATAACCAAGCAGATACAGATGAGGCTTGACCAAGGCGAGGTCTTTGCCCTGGCATACGCCGACCTCGACAACTTCAAACCTTTCAATGACCGCTACGGCTTTGGACGTGGCGATGAACTGATCAAGATGACGGGAAGGATCATCCTGAACATCGTCAAGGACATTCAACCGCAGGGGTACTTCGTAGGTCACATCGGAGGTGATGATTTCGTAATCATCATGAAACCGGGCCTGATTGCCAGAGCGGCAAAGACGATTATCGAACAGTTCGATACGATGGTTGCGGGATTTTATGACCCCGCGGACTGGGATGCAGGCTACATCTTTGCGGCCGACCGGAAAGGCATTTGGACCAAGCTTCCGGTCACAAGTATCTCGATAGGCATTACCGATACCGAAAGACGCACCTTCAGTCATCATGGGGAACTGATGCAGAGGGCTTCCGAGATGAAGGCATATGCAAAGAAGTTTGCCGGAAGCTGCTATAAGCTGGATCAGCGTGAGAAGAAAGACACAGCACACTGATCGTCGACCATTGCCGCAATATCGCATTGTTACTTCAAGACCGTTATCACACGAAGGACGATACTATGACCGGGGTATTTGAGATCTCTGTGAGAACAGAATTTTCAGGCGCCCATTCGCTCACGGGCTACCCCGGCAACTGCGCCCGTATGCACGGACATAACTGGACCGTCGAGGTCTTTATAAAATGCGAGAGGCTCAATGCCCTGGGCATCGGTATCGACTTCCGTGGGGTGAAGCAAGCGCTCACGGAATGCATGGGCGATTTTGACCACTCCTGCTTGAACGAACATCCGGCATTCAAAGACATGAATCCGTCTTCAGAAAACATTGCAAGGTTTATATATAAGGAACTGGAGCGACGGATCAACTCGAAGGACGTGAGGGTTTCAAGGGTGAAGGTCTCCGAGACCCCGAACACGGGGGCGAGCTACTGGGAGGAATAGTTGCTGAGGGTTAATGAGATCTTCTTTAGCATCCAGGGAGAATCCTCTTATGCCGGCAGGCCGTGTGTCTTCGTGAGGCTTACAGGCTGTAACCTCAGATGTTCATACTGTGATACCCGTTACTCCTACGACGAAGGGGAAGACCTCGAGCTCGAAGAGATCATCAAGAGGGTGACGGCCTATGGCTGCAACCTCGTCGAGATAACGGGCGGTGAGCCCCTGCTCCAGAAAGACACGGCTCTCCTCACCAGAAAACTCCTTGACTCTGGCCTTGAGGTTCTTCTCGAGACCAACGGCACCATGGATATAAGTTTGGTCGATGGCCGCTGCGTTGCGATCGTCGATATCAAGTGTCCCTCAAGCGGAGAGTCGGAGAAGAACGACCTTGGAAATCTCAAGAAGCTCCGCCCCAATGACGAAGTCAAATTTGTTATCGGAACTCGTGAGGACTACGAATTCGCGAAGGGCATCATCTCCTCTCTCAAGAGAACAGGCGGCATAAGCAATCCGCCTCTTGTTTCACCTGTCTGGGGAAAGTTGAAGCCGGACGACCTGGCGGAGTGGATACTGACGGATCACCTCGATGTGCGGATGCAGATTCAACTGCATAAAATCATCTGGGGTCCTGATGCAAAAGGTGTTTAAGAGAATACTCCATGGATAATCAAAAGAAGGCCCTTGTCCTTTCGAGCGGCGGCGTTGATTCCACGACTGCCATGGCTATCGCCAAATCCGAGGGGCACGAGATTTACAGCCTCAGCTTTTCCTACGGGCAGCGCCATTCCCTGGAGCTTGAGTCGGCCCTGAAGGTGGCACGCTTCTTCGGCGCGGTAAAGCACCTCGTTATTAAAATTGATCTCAGGGTATTCGGCGGATCGGCACTCACAGACGCAATCGAGGTCCCCAAAGAACGCAGCGCCAAGGACATGGAGCGAGACATACCCGTTACGTATGTGCCCGCGAGAAACACAATATTTCTCTCCTATGCGCTCGCATGGGCAGAGGTCTTAGGCATATCGGATATATTCATCGGCGTTACGGCCGTCGATTATAGCGGCTACCCTGACTGTCGCCCCGAATACATAGAGGCATTCGAAAAGATGGCAAATCTCGCGACAAAGGCAGTGGTCGAGGGAACAACAAGAATCAGGATACGGACGCCCTTAATAGCCTTATCGAAAGCGGATATCATAAGGCGCGGCATTCAACTGGGCGTCGATTATAGTATCACACACAGTTGTTACGATCCTGCTCCCGACGGCAGGGCCTGCGGGCGATGTGACAGCTGCATACTCAGAAGGAAAGGTTTCAGAGAGGCCGGCATTGCCGACCCCGCTCAACCTGCCTGAGAATGATCACTACGCAAAAAAAGGCCATGGCATGAAACGGCCATGGCCTTTTTTTGCTTTCTTATTACACACCTAGATTACATCATCTCGAAGATACCCGCCGCCCCCATTCCTCCTGCAATACACATGGAGACGATGCCGCGCTTCGCCTTCCTCCTCTTCATTTCATAGAGGAGTTGAGCGGTCAGCTTGGCGCCAGTGGCCCCGAGTGGATGCCCGAGGGCGATGGCTCCGCCGTTCGGATTGATATCACCGGCCGCCAGCCTGTCTTCAATGCCGACGACCTTTATCGAGTAAATGGCCTGGCAGGCAAAGGCCTCATTGATCTCGAAGAGGTCAATATCCTTTGTAGTCAGACCTGCCATCTTAAGAACCTTCGGTATCGCAAGGGCTGGACCGATGCCCATCTCTTCCGGTTTGCAGCCGGCAACGGCATAATGCGTCAGCTTCGCAATCGGCCTCAAGCCCGTCGTCCTCGCCTTCTCTTCGCTCATCAAAAGCGTAAACCCCGCTCCGTCCGTCATCTGTGAAGAATTGCCGGCGGTGACCGATCCTCCCTGCCTGAAGGGGGATTTCAGTTTGCCAAGGTCTTCAACGGTAGTCGGCCACCTGACGCCGTCGTCCATGTCAAATACAAACTGCTCACGCACCCTCTTGCCGTTCTTGCTTCTCGCGTAGCGATATGCATTAATCGGTATGATCTCGTCCTTGAACTTTCCCGCCTTTATTGCCTCATGCGCCTTGCGGTTGCTATCCATGCCGAACCTGTCCTGGTCTTCACGGGATACCTTGTAGCTTGCCGCCACGTTCTCGGCAGTGTTGCCCATGTTTATATAAACGTTGGGAAGGGTTTCCCCCCAGTCGGGGTGTGGACGGTAAACGCTCCCGCCCATAGGCACGTGAGACATGCTCTCACAGCCGCCCGCGATGATTACGGACGACCAGCCTGCCCTGATTTTCGCCGTTGCATCCGCGATCGACTGCAGTCCCGACGAGCAGAAACGGTTGATCGTCATGGCGGAGGCCGTGACGGGAATTCCCGCGCCCATCGCTATGACCATTGCCAGGTTCATCCCCTGTTCCGCCTCGGGAAAGGCGCAGCCGCAGATCACGTCGTCCACGTCTTCAAGCTTCAGCCCGGGGACCCTTGCCAGGAGCCCCTTCATAACCTGAATGCCTATTTCATCGCTACGGGTGTTCGCAAGGCCGCCTCTCCTGTAACGACCGCCCGGACTTCTCACGGATTCAATGATAACTGCATCACTCATGATATTCCTCCTTGTCTTATGAAGCTTCTGTCAAGCCCATACAAGTTTATTCACTTCTCTCATCAGTTGCGCAAAGGTTTCCCCGTGTTCAAAAGATGCATGATCCGATCCTGAGTCTTTTGCTCGCCGCAGAGGCTCAGGAACGCCTCCTTTTCGAGGTCCAAGATCTCCTGCTCGGAAACCAATGTGCCCTCCGCGCAGTCTCCGCCCGAGAGGATATGGGCGAGCTTCTTTGCGATATGCACGTCATAGTCGGAAATGAAATTACCCTGCCTCATGTTGTACAGAACGGATGCGCACATGCCCCGGAGATTTTCACCCATGACGGGGATCACGGCCGGTACAGGCTTCGTGTAGAATTTTGCCAGACCCAGCACCACCTGCTTGGCATCCCAGATCTGCTGATCCCTGTTCATGCTGATATAATCAGTCTTCCTGACATAGCCCAATTCCATGGCCTCGACGGCGCTCGTTGCGACCTTCGCCATCGCTATATTTTCAAAGGCCTTGGAATAGTAATGCTGAAGGTTAAGTCCCGCTTCGATGGCGCCGTCGGGAATGCCCTCAGTAAGCCTCAACATTATCTCTTTGCAGCCGCCGCCTGCCGGGATGACGCCGACACCGACCTCCACCAAACCGATGTAGGTTTCCCCGCAGGGCTGGCATTTGGCCGCGTGCATCGCGATCTCACAGCCTCCTCCCAGTGCCATGCCGGCGGGCGCTGTGACAACGGGCTTTGCCAGATACTTCATTCTCATGTTCGCATTTTGGAATCCCTCGACCATCTTCTCCAGTACGTCCCAGTCGCCCTTCTGGGCGCCGACAAGAACCATGAATACGTTCGCCCCGACGGAGAAGTTCGTGGCGTGGTTCCCTATGACCAGCCCCGTGAAATCCTTCTCCACGATGTCGCAGCTCTCATTCATCATCTCCACTATATATTGGTCGACGGAATTCATCTTCGTGTGGAATTCGAGGCAGGCGACGCCGTCGCCCATATCTAGCAGCGTTGCGCCTGGGTTCTGCTTCACTATCTTCTTTCTCTCTTTGAGCGAAGGCAGGAAGATGATCTTCGGATTTTCCTTAACCTTCACGTAATTCTTCGTTTCGAAATCGTAGCAATAGAGGGCATCGTCCTTCTTGGTGTAGAAAGACTCAAAGCATGCCGCAAGCATGTCTTCGATCTTCTTCGGAACCTGTTTCCCCAGCTTCTTCATCACGTCGACGGCGTTCTTCACGCCCACCGCATCCCAGGTCTCGAACGGGCCGAGCTGGTGGTTGTAGCCCCATTTCATGGCGTTATCGATCGCAACGATACTGTCGCAAATCTCAGGCACGCGGTTCGCGGAATAGATAAAGTTGTTGACGAGGTATTCGCGGCCAAGCTCTGCCGCCGCGTCGGTGCCGTTAAATACCGTCCTGATCATCTTGGGGACATCGTCCTCCATCTTTTTTGCCTTGGAGATGGATTCGAACTTCGGCTTTGTTGCAGGCATGTACTCCATCGTATTATAGTCAAGAACGAGCTTTTCCTTCTTGCCTTTGCTGCCCGGAGTTTTCTTATAGAAGCCCTGCTTTGTCTTGTTTCCCAACCATTTCTTCTCCATCATCTTGTTCATGACGTCCGATGGAATGAACATGTCTCGCATTTCATCGTCAGGTACTGCGTCGTAGAGGTTCTTCATGACGTGGTGTCCGGTATCGAGGCCGACAAGGTCGAGGGTCCCGAAGATAGCAGAGCCAGGTCTGCCGAGTGCCTTGCCGATGATTGCGTCGATCTCGTCTATCCTCATCTTCTTCTCGCCCATGAGTCTAACCGCATTCGATATGTCAAAGGTGCCAATGCGGTTGCCGATGAAGTTGGGAACGTCCTTGCAGATCACAACACCTTTCCCCAGGACACGCTCGCAGAACTCCACCATGTAATCCACGATCTCCTTCTTCGTATCCTTGCCGGGAATGACCTCCAGAAGCTTCATATAGCGGGGAGGATTGAAGAAGTGCGTCCCCAAAAAATTCTGTTTCAGCTTCGCGCCGAAATTTGCGGAGATATCCTTGATGGGAATGCCCGACGTATTCGTGGTAACGATGCAGTCGGGTTTCACCACCTTTTCTACCTTGGCAAACAGTTCCTGCTTTATCTTGAGGTTTTCGATCACGACCTCGATGACCCAGTCCACATCGGAGAGCCAGCCCAGGTTGTCCTCGAAATTTCCCGCCTTGATCAATCCGGCATTCTTCTTCGTATAGAACGCCGCGGGTCTAGACTTAAGGGCACCGGCAAGTCCGTTTGCGGCAAATCTGTTCCGCCACTCGGGGCTCTTCTCCGTCAGCCCCTTCTTCTTATCTGCCTCGCTAAGCTCGAAGGGAATGATATCAAGCAACACGCACCGTATCCCCGCATTGGCCAGATGAGCCGCTATGGAGGCACCCATTACCCCTGCGCCTAAGACTGCAGCCTTTTTAATATTGTAAGACATATCTCTCCTCCTTGCTTAAGATGTAAAAGACTCTTCCGGTATCTCGATAGGAACCCTGTCTCCGAACTTGATGGCCTCGCACCTCGCCTTGACGGTGGAAAGAACGTTGACTGCAAAGAACTTCCCAGCCGCAATCTTGCCATAGTAGAAGGCGGCGTCCTGATCATCATGAATCAGCGCACGCTTCTTCCCCTTTGACTCCTCCACGCCTTTTTCTTTATAGATCGCGTTAAGCCTTTCATCGGCAATGGCCGCAGCCTGCATCAGGAAGTGCCCGACTACCACGTCGCCGAGAAGCTCAAGGTACGGGCTTGCATTCAGGATGGGCATGAGAAACCCCGAGCTCTTTCCAAGCTGGGCAAAATGCATGGTAAGATCGATCAATGCATTGTATGCCTCCTCGAGATAGGCAGCATGCCTCTTGAGGTCTTCAATCTGATTAAGCTTTGCAATCGACGCGTATATCTCGCCAAACAGGTTCATGACATCGGCGCCCTTCCTTTGCCCCAGTTTCCTGCCCACCAGGTCGAGGGCCTGAATGCCGTTCGTGCCTTCATAGATACTCGCGATCTTGCAGTCCCTGAAGTACTGCTCTACAGGATATTCAGAACAGTAGCCGTAGCCGCCGTAGACATCGATGGCATAGGAGCAGATAGTCTGCGCCCTGTCTGAAGAATACGCCTTGCATATTGGCGTAAGGAGGTCGACGATTCCTGCCCATTTTTCCTTCTCCTGCCCCGTCAAAGTTCTTGCCAAGTCCATGCAGTACCAGGTGAAATATAGGAGCGCCCTTATCCCTTCTACGTGAGCCTTCATCCAGAGAAGCTTTCTCCTTACGTCGGGATGCTGGATGATGGGAACCGCCCTGGCGTCAGGGTTTTTCATGTCCCATATGGGGACGCCCTGGACCCTGTCCTTGGCATACTGTACGGCATGCTCGTAGGCAGCCGTCGCGTGACCGAGGCCCTGCATGCCCACATCCATTCTCGACGCGTTCATCATCATGAACATGACCCTCATGCCCTGACGCTCTCTTCCGAGAAGCTCACCGACACATTTTCCGTCATCGCCGAAATTGAGCGTGCAGGTTGCTGAGCCCTTGATGCCCATCTTGTGTTCTATATTGCCGGTTCTTATGTCGTTGAATTCCCCGAGAGTCCCGTCATCCTTGACCCTGTATTTCGGGACAAGAAAAATTGAGATGCCGGCAGTTCCCTGCGGATCTCCCTCGATCCTCGCAAGAACGGGGTGGACTATATTCTCCGCAAGGTCATGATCACCGCAGGAGATGAATATCTTTGTCCCGGTAATGCTGAACTTGCCGTCCGGCAGCCTGCGCGCAGTCGTCTTCAGTGCCCCAACATCGCTCCCTGCACCCGGTTCCGTTAAGCACATCGTTCCCGTCCATTTGCCGGCGTACATATTGCACATGTATTTCTTCTTCTGCTCTTCGGTGCCGTACTCTTCGATCAAGTGGGCGGCCCCGTGCGTAAGCCCCGTGTAGGTAAGGAAGGCATAGTTCGCTGCAAACGCAGCTTCGAGACAGGCTGATCTCACAACGAGCGGCAGCCCCTGCCCTCCCACCTCCGGAGATTCAGATGAGCAAAGCCATCCTGCACCCACATATGTGTTGAACACATTGTGAAAGCTTGGAGGGGCATAGGCCTTCCCGTCCTTGAAGGTGCATCCCTCCCTGTCTCCTAAGGCATAGGCCGGAAGAAGCACATTAACCGCCAGCTTCTCCGCCTCGTTCCTCATCATAAGAACAATCTCCTTTGAGAAATCGGCATACTGCTCCGTTGAGAATAATCTCTCTATGCCGAGCTGCTCAAAGAGAACAAACTGCTGATCCCTTGCGTTGACTAGCAAGTTGCCCATAAGAAACCTCCCTTCAGTAACACGCATTCACGCGTCTTAAAAATATGCCTCATTCTGCGGCTCGGCGATCGTGCGTGGAAGACGCTGAATAACGCCTCGCACCGGATGAATCACTGTGCCGCAAGACAGGGGCTTCAGATATCCACGGCAATTAAAGACCCTGCCAATTAGTTTTCAGTCCTTTGATAAAGATATCCAGGCTTTCCCTTACGGTCGCCCTGATCAAATCGTCTCTCTTCGTTTCCGGCCCGACAAATATGTACAATGAGATAATGCCGTTAAGGAGGCCCCAGAGGGCATTTCTGCACTGGCGGACGTTGACCGAGGGCGGAAATTCACCTGTGTCGATCCCGTGCTGCAGTATTTTTTCCATGACGATCGTCTTGTTGGTAGATTTGATGATATGATTTTGAAGATCCTCCGGCAGGTTGCTGTGATTGGCCTGGAGCATAAATGTCATGAGAATTCTAAAGAGCTCTCTGTCACGGAGGAAGAAGTCAACGTAAAAAGAAGACATGCGAAGCAGCATCTCCGATGCGCTGCCCCCTCCCTCGAATAAATCAGCCACCTTCTTGTGGAACTTATCGATGTCGTCAAGTAGGATCTGGCTGTAGATCTCATCCTTGCTCTTAAAATACAGATAGACAGCGCCCTTGCTGAGCTCCGCCTTTCTCGCAATGCTCTCGACACTTACGGATTTGTACCCCTTGTCGAAGAACAGCTTCCTCGCCGCTTTAAGAATGGCGCTCTTCCTGTTTTCTTTTTCCCTGATTCTTCTTTTCTCGAATACCAAGACGGGTCAACCTTCTTTCGGGGGAGAATAAATGCTTTGGAATGAACTGCGGTCATATTATGACCGTTGGTCACCAATAGCACCAGAATGACGGCGATGTCAAGAGAAATAAACTAAAAATTAATTGACGATGACTTCAGAGATTGGATGAATAAGAGATTTTTATTGATATTAGAGATTAACGTACAATCTGCCCTCATAGCAGATTTCATCAAATATTCCTCAGGCGAGATAGCACTAAAATCAACATGGGCAAGATTATGCTGACACCGACAACTGTTCAGTGTCGGTGCATGACGATAGGCAGTGATAACCAATCGAAATATTCACTGCAATTTATAGATCGGGCTATCTTTTCCGAAATTGATTATCAGCGGTGTCTGCGTCCGGCCGATCTCCTTCGAGATATCAGTGGTCTTCTTCTTCGAATATTCACCCAGACCCACAACAGTGACCTTTCCATCCTTATTATTATCTGCTTCTCTATTGTTGTTCAATCCATCCAGCAACGTGTAAGTAAAAAGACCATTGCCCTTGTAACCGTCCATCGCCGCCTGCTTGTCATCGGCCGATGCGTAAATGTGAAGCCCCATCTTTTTGGCAAGCACGGACATTCTTGCATCATAAAGGCCGCTGACAATAGCATCCACGCCTCCCGCATGGCAGGTATCAAAGATGAATAGCTGAGAGAGCGATTTGATCTTCTTCGACACCTCCACAATTTCATTGGAGCTTATCATGCTATTATCGTTCACCATGCCATCATAGTCATGGGTGAGCATGTAATACTGATTCTGTAACAGTACACCATGTCCTGCAACAAAGAGGATAAAACTATCCTGAGGTTTGATTGTATTTGAAAGTTCATTAACCTTGGTGACGATGCTTGGCTTGGTAGCCTCTCTGTCTGTCAAGAGTAAATAGTGTATGTTCTCGGGTCTATATAATGTGGCTGACTGAACTCTGAGTTTTTCTTCCAGGTCTTTCGCATCCTTCACAGCGTATTTCAGATTAACATTGTTATCCTTGTACTGGTCAATACCAATGGCAAGGATATAGAGATGGGGGTCTTCAGTCTTGATCTTTGAGTTAAAATTAATAGTCTTCATATAGCTTTGGACGGTGTTGCTGCTATTAAAGGCAGTGACGCTGATCTCATTGTCTCCTGGGACTGCATCTATATCTTTGCAGTCTTCAAAGACATCCCCCTTGGGTTTGACGGATACGGGAACACTGTCAATCTTGCCTTTTATGGACACGCTCCTCATGTCTTCGTAGATCGCCTTGCTGTTTAAAGAGGCCAGTTTAGTTTTGTCAGTCGTTGATCTCGCCACTTCCCGGTAATAGCCATCCGACTGAATCAGTTTTCCGTTGTGGAATAGTCGCACCTCGCCAATGCCGCCGCCGGTGGTCCTAGCCGAGTAACACACCTTGATTTTCGGCGAGTCAGTATCCTTGAGAGGTACAACATCCACAGTCGGCGGTGGACTTTTTATCGCTTCTTTCATGGTGATGGTGATGAGATCTTTTATGTCTTCTCCCCTCAATTTTGCCGATACAACGTCCGGACGGTAGAAGACATCATAGAACTGGTCAACCGTATAATCTTTATTGTCTGCTTTAACCGTCAGGTATTGCGCTCCTTTTTCAGAAGAATTGTAGTAGCCTTCCCTCGTAATCACTAACCATTCGCCATTGTCAAATCCAACCATCATGGCAAGCTCTTCACCAGTGGTCACATCCCAGATTCTTAGAGTAGCATCCGCTCCACCTGACACCGCATACTTTCCGCTAGGCGAAAAAACTGCTCTAAGACCCGTATCACTAGCTACACGACCGCGACCATGACCAGTAAATTGTCTTATTTGTTTTCCGGTTGATACTTCCCAGAGTTTGAGGTTCTGATCACACCCCGCAGAAAGTATATACCCGCCATCAGGAGAAAATCTTGCTGTTGTAACATCATGGCAGAGTCCATACCAATGATGTGGTTCCCATGCCCTGATCTCTTCACCGGTTGCTATATCCCATAGTTTGATAGTACCTTCATGACCTCCGGACAATGCATACTTCCCGTCAGGAGATATATCAACAACCGTAACCCATTTATAGTGCGGAAATTGTCTCAGCAGATTACCACTCTCAGCGTCCCAGAGGCTGACATTCCCCTCCTTTCCACGACCCAAAATATATTTGCCGTCAGGTGAGAATCTGGCATTATTTACGGGCGGAGATTTATGAAGAGTCATAATTTGATTGCCCGTTTTGATTTCCCATACTTTGATAACTGCTTCCGTTCCGCTGTAACCATCTGAAAGTACCTTACTGCCGTCAGGGGAAAAAGCCACAGAATTTCCCACGGTGCCTGGCCATTGCTTTATTTCTCTTCCCGTAGAAGAGTCCCAAAGAATGACAGTTCCCTTCATTTGAATGATAGAGTCTCCCCCTCCTCCGGAAATAATATATTTGCCGTCCGGAGAAAATTCAGCTCTTCTAAGCAATCCGTGACCCGTAATCAAATTGACTTGTTTCCCTTCCGATATGTCCCAGATCCTGATATTGTTTCCCCTGAGAGTTGTCGATAATTCATACTTTCCATCAGGAGACAGGGCAACAGACGTGAGTACGCGAGCTGATTCACTCAACTCCATTTTGATGCCCATGCTGTCCACTACGTTAATTTTCGGTGTAGCAGTGCAGGCAGCGAGAAAAAGCAGCATAAAGAGAAATGAAGTTGTTTTCATAATACCCCCTCAACCTCGATCAAACAATTTACCTATTTTATCTGGTATATTGGATTATCGTTCCCAAAGTTGATAATCAGGGGCGTCTGGCTGTGGCCGATTTCTTTTGAGATTTCTGTTGTCATCTTCTTTGAATATTCACCAAGCCCTACGATGCTGACTTTGCCATCCTTGTTCTTGTCGGCTTCCTTGTTGTTGTTTAAACCATCCAGTAATGTATAGGTGAAGAGCCCATTCCCTTTATACCCTTCCAGCGCAGATTGCTTGTCACTGGCCGATGCGTAAATATGAAGTCCCATCTTCTTGGCTAATACAGACATCCGAGCATCATAGAGACCGCTGACAATACTGTCAACCCCTCCTGCATGACAGGTGTCGAAGATGAAAAGCTGGCTCAGGGATTTAATCTTTTTTGACATCTCTACAATCTCATTCGAGCTGATCATGTTGGCTTCACTCACCTCTCCATTGAAGTCGTGAGTAAGCATATAATACTGATTCTGCAGTAGAACACCGTGGCCTGCCGCAAAAAGGATAAAGCTATCCTGCGGCTTTATGGCTTTCGCAAGAGCATCTATCTTATTTGTAATATTTGCCTTGGTGGCTTCCCGATCCGTCAAAACTGAATAATGAATATTCTCAGGTTTATACAGTGTGGCAGACTGGGCTTTTATTTTCTTCTCCAGGTCTTTCGCGTCCTTCACAGCATACTTCAGATTGACTCCTCCGTCCAGGTATTGGTCGATGCCAATCGAGAGGATATAAAGGTGGGGATCTTCGGATTTGACCCTAGAATTAAAATCAATCGTCTTCATGTAGCCCTGGACGGTGTTACTGCTGTTGAATGCTGAAATACTGATTTCGTTCTTTCCGGGAATGGCTTCTACTTCCTTGCATTCTTCGAGGAAGTCTCCCTTGGATTTGGCGGCTGTTGGAATCGCGTCAACTTTACCTTTTATGGATACGCTGCGCATGTCTTCGTAAATGGATTTGCTGTTCATCGCTGCCAATCCCGTCTTATCAGAGGAGTGTCCCGTGATCTCCCTATAATAACCATCCGATTGGATAAGCTTGCCGTTGTGGAACAGACGAACTTCTCCTATCCCACCGCCAGTGCTTTTGACTTGGTAGCAGACCTTGGTCCTGGGCTGGTCGGTGTCACTGATCCTCGATGTGAACTCAACTACGGGGGGTGGGTTTTTGACGGCATCCTTCATGGTAATCGTCACTAGACCACTGATGTCTTCCCCTTTGAGATTTGCCGCAACTATATCCGGCCGGTAGAAGACATCGTAAAACTGATCAACCGTATAGTCTTTCCCTTCGAAGGTAACGTTCAGCTTTTGTGCACCCTTCTCCGAAGCGTTGTAATAGCCCTCCGAGGTGACCACCAGCCATTCGCCATCTTCAAAGCCGACCAACACAGCGATTTCCCTGCCCGTCGCAACATCAAAAATCCTGAAAGAGGCATCGGATCCCATATAAATAATCCGTTTGCCATCAGGCGAAAAGGCAACCCAACCACTAATTATCCCGCCAAGCCGTTTGATCTCGACAAAGCGGTCATCGGAGACCCTGAAGCTTCTTATCTCCCTTCCCGAAGCGATGTCCCACAGCTTGGCAAGACCATCCGACCCACCGACCGACAAGAATGACCGTCGATCGGGAGAGAATGCTACCGCCTTGGCACCCACAAAACCAGTGTGGCCGTATATTGTTCGCAGTTCTACACCAGAACTGATATCCCACAGTCGTACAGAGCCATCGGTTCCTCCAGAGAGGGCATATTTACCGTCCAGTGAAAACGCCATAGACAGTACCGCAGCCCCGAGGTCTTTGGAACCTCCTGTCCCTGCGAAGGTCTTAACCAGTTCGCCCGTCGTCGCATCCCATAGATTGATGACGCCTCTTTGCTCTCTATCTGACTTACGCCCACCACCCCCGGTAGACAATGCATGGTTCCCATCGGGTGATAACATTATAATGCCACCCATATTCTCGGCTTCCCATTCCTTTAGTTTGCGCCCACTCTGCACATCGTAGATAGCCATCTTGTCCTCAATAAACGACCACGACGATTCATCGCAGGTCAATACCTTGCTCCCGTCAGACGAAACACCAATGCTCGCGACGTCGTCATTACCGATTGTTCGTATGACCTTACCTGATGACAAATCCCATAGATTAAGTTCTTTACCGCCAGACAAGGCGTATTCCCCGTTTGAGGCAAAAGCGACCGGAATCATGCCGGTAGATTGATATGTGCCCATGATCTCAGCAAGCTTAGCATGATATTTGTTAATCATCGCGCCCCTGTAAATATCCCAATAAAAGAAACCGCCTTTTAATCCTCCCGTTAACATATATTTCCCGTCAGGAGAAATATCAGCGCCCCTTGAAATAGGAGCCGACTGCGTCAAATTCATCTGCGTACCCTCTGTGTATAAATGAATATCAGGAATAGCCATACAAGAACTAAGCATGAACGCAATTATGATTGCGAATATTGATTGGAAAGCTTTCATTATTTTCTCCTTAAGCAGAAAATCCCGCTCCTTTCGAAAACGGGGTTTCAGTAATCAGTTCAGGCTACCTTCAAGGAAGATCAAATGAGCTGGACTCTTATATTTGTCTGTTGTTCAGGATGGGTTCTTGTATATCACTATTTTTAATGAAACTCTACTGCGGAAACAAAAAGTGGCAGATTGATGCTTCGAGTCACAATAAGGATTACCAATTGAAAGGATGGATGCCTCTCAAAATCACCATAGGCTTTGTTGCGGGAAGAGAGCCACGGGCTGCATGCGGGGAGAATGAGCTGTCACGGCATAGCAGATTTCGCCCGGTATTCAACGAACCGGCGTGAAGACCTGATAGCGCTATATGTATTGCTGTACGTAT
Source organism: Syntrophales bacterium (assembly GCA_035515335.1). GTDB lineage: Bacteria > Desulfobacterota > Syntrophia > Syntrophales > UBA2185 > Fen-1135. The sequence continues at coordinate 19,201 of DATJBN010000297.1, forward strand.
AGGTATTTGAAAGTGCGAGATCGGATAAGCTGACTTATTGTGAGGCTTCTAACCGGTTCGGGCGGTAAAAGGTGAGAGAGCATGCTGCTGATTTTGCATCTGCGAGTAAATGTCAGTAAGCATCCCGCAGTTCTTCTTCAGAAAGATCCGGAGCGATTTCCAGTAACGACCGGTCCTTCATAATCTTCTTCGCCGCTTTGATTCCAGATCTCAGGGCATCGATATTAAGCTTCTCCATACCATCTGGTACCCTTGCCAATACTGCGGCTTCGACAGATTTGTGGTACACGATTGATGTCAGCTGGGTTAGTGCACCTAACGCTACGATATTAGCCACTGTTTCCCGTTGGAATTTCTCACGTGCAATCCGTGTGAAGGGAATGGAATAGGCACGCGGCGTAGGCAATTGCTGCACAAAGGTTGAATCCACGATGAGCATGCCTCCCTGCCTGAGATCTCGATAGTATTCGTCGCAGGATTTCTGGTTCATGGCTAGCAGTAAATCCAAATTCATCGCCTTGGGGTACTCAATATCCTCGTCACTCACAATCACCTCTGCTTTGCTCGAACCACCCCAAGCTTGAGGGCCGTAACTCTGAGTCTGGCAGACGAATTTGCCATCATATATTCCGATAGCTTCAGCCAGTATGATCGACATAAGGATCAGGCCCTGACCTCCGGAGCCACTCAGTCTAATTTCGTAACGCAGTCCCATCATACTTTCTCCAAGTCTTTCCTCGCTATCCCTCTTATCCGCGCATATTCGTCTTCATAGACTGGGAGCTCCTTGTCCACCAGAACTCCAATGACAACCTTACCATCAAGTTCTTGCGGTCTCATCTTGGCGGTCTTCTTCACGTCTACCGAATGGTCCCTTTGCCACTTCAACATCTCCACAGCTGAACCCAGCGCATTCTGTCTCCCATACTGCACATGGCAATGCGAGATAGCCTCTACGACGGAGAAACCAGCTTTGAGGATAGCCTTCTCAATGAGCGTATCAAGGTATCGTGCATGATAAACGGTACTCCGTCCCACAAACACAGCCCCGGCGGTGACGGCTAATTCTGAGATTTTAAATGCCTGTTCCACATTAGTGTAGACCGACGTAGTGGACTTCATTCCATATGGAGTTGTCGGTGAATACTGGCCACCTGTCATTCCATAGACATTGTTGTTAATGATGATAGCTGTCAAGTTGATATTTCGTCGGGCCGCATGGATAAAGTGATTACCGCCGATTGCTGTTGCATCGCCGTCCCCCATGATAACAATCACGTTCAGTTTGGGCTTCGCCAACTTCACTCCCGTAGCGAAAGTCAGGGCCCGTCCGTGCGTTGCATGAAGCGTATTAAAATCCACATAAACGGGAAGACGACCGGAACAGCCGATACCTGAAACCAATACCACATCGTCTTTCTTGAGGCCGATTCTGTCAATCGCCCTAATCAGTGCCCCCAATGTAATTCCGATTCCGCATCCAGGACACCAGACGTGTGGAAATTTTTTATCATGTCGCAGATACTTGTGAATCAACTTCGTTGCTTCAGTCACTGGACGACCTCCAGTATTCGTGCCAGGATCTCATTGGGTGTGATGATTGTACCATCAATCTTGTTAAGTGTAACCACCCTGGCGACGCCCTGATTGACCCTTTTTACCTCTCTCGAAATCTGCCCCATGTTCATTTCGGGTACCATGAGCACCTTTGCATTCTTCAATAAGCGCTCCACGGCGCCACGTGCAAAGGGCCAGATTGTAAGTAGTTTAAGAATTCCCACCCTGATGCCCTGTTTACGAGCCTCCATCATGGCTTGCTTGGCGGAGCGGACCACGCAACCATAGGCCACAACTATAATTTCTGCATCTTCCACGTCATGATATTCTACGAGGCTCAAGGCGGACATGTTTTTGCTGATCTTACGAAAGATGCGTTCATTAAAAGCTCTGATTTCTTCCGGCCTCTCTGTGGGAAAACCTCGAATGTCATGTGTCAATCCCGTCACGTGGTAACGATATCCCTCTCCAAAATCGGCCATGGGCGGCACACCCGTGGGAGAATCTTCATAAGGTATATACCACTCCGGCGGCATCTTGGGTTTCACACGGTTGATGATCTCAAACTTTCCATGGAGCATAACCTTCTCCCGCATATGGGCCACTATTTCATCAAGCAGAAGAATTACGGGTGTGCGGTATTTCTCCGAGTGATTGAATGCATGAATTGTCATTTCGTAACATTCACGGACTGTTGAAGCAGATAGCACAATGATCGGATGATCACCATGGGTACCCCAACGTGCCTGCATCACATCGCCCTGTGCCGGAAAGGTAGGCAAACCAGTGCTTGGCCCTCCTCGCATCACATTGACGATCACGCAGGGAACTTCAGCAATCACAGCAAAACCAAGTATCTCCTGCATTAAGGAAAACCCGGGACCGCTGGTTGCAGTCATGGCCTTCACACCGGTCAGAGATGCGCCAATAACAGCACCCAGACTGGAAATCTCATCTTCCATCTGTATAAAAGTTCCATCCATCTGAGGCAGTCTAACAGAAAGCACTTCCGAAATCTCCGTGGCAGGCGTAATGGGATAACCAGCGAAGAAGCGGCATCCCGCCTGAAGAGCCCCTTCCGCCACGGCTTCATTCCCCTGCATCAACACTTGTTTCTTTATCTTTTTCACTATTTCTCTTGTTCGTTCCTTTGTCATTCTCTAAATGGCCTACACTTATTGCAAAGTCAGGACAGTGTATCTCACACCAACCGCAGTCTGTACACTTTTCCAAATTAGTAACAACCGGCTGGTTCATCTCATTCTTTCCCAGAGCGCCCGACGGACAGAATGCAACGCAAATGCCGCAGGATTTACACCACACCTTAAAGATGTCTATTCTTATTACTTTTCTTTTTTTCTTTACTGTTGCCATGATGCGGTATCATGATTCTATCATAATAGAAAACTTTTGTTGTATTTTAGAAAAGTTGTTCAATTTTGTCAAAAATTCTTATTGACTGATCAATATTGCACTGACATCAAAGGTTGGATCGTCAAACTCATAAACGTGCCCACCTTCCCGGACTTTGATGCAATTCTTCCTCTAATTAAAAGGATTAGGGTAAAGTAGCGGTGATCTAAGACCAAAGAGTAACTTGCTTCAGTTCATTTCATTTTCTTTCTGAATCTTTTCTATCATACATTTTCGTAACGGAATGATCTTTAAGTCTTTCATCTCGTAATCAGGGAGCATCTTCAGCATTGGTACTCGCACATTTGATACTATTTAAGCCCTCATTACACCGAATGAATTTGCCAGACGCCAGATTCCCATAGCAGTTTGAAGCCGGAAATCCCCACTTTTGGCCGGACCAGTTTTTGGGGAGCCCTCAGGAAAGGTTCTGCCCCTCAACCGAACCTGCTGATTACTGGGGATCGTCTATATATACCCCGTCTTTTGACTAGGACGACACGAGGGCACGGTATATTTTCTTGGTCGCAGGGTGCTGGTTCTGCCCTGCAACTGCCTGTGCCTTGAAGACTACATATCTTCCTCAGGGCATGTTTTGAATGGGCAGTGAACCACTATAAGTGTATGGTGCGGGATCATTCCCCGGCACCCATTGAGAAATCAAGTCAGAACACTGCCAATGGCCAGACAGCTTGTTCTCAAAGAATGGAATTAAGAATTTCCTCGGTGGATAGATTTACCTGTTGACAGTCGGAGGCCTTATAAGTGTATTTGACATACTCAAGGGAAAGAGATGGGAAAATGTAGTCTGCAGACCTTCCTATCAGCTACAAGGAGAGAAGGCAAGTCCTCTATGTGGCCTGAAGATTTCCGATTGAAAT
>DATJBN010000298.1:0-6309 GCA_035515335.1 Syntrophales bacterium
GTTTGCGCCAGGATCTCCCTGACCTTCGGGAGATAGCTTGCGGGAACCAGGATATCCACTTTACCAAGACCATCGATCGTAATCGCGTAGATGGCTCCTACTGCTTCGTATTTCAATTTAGCAGGAATGCCTTCCGTCTCGAGTCTTCCCAAGACTATATTGGCATTGGTCATGCCCGACGCCGTACAGGCCACTTCCCATTTTTCCTCATCCATAACACCGTTCCTTTTTTTCAGACAGCAGAGGGATACAAAATATTTCTCACGTTGGTTCGGAACGACAAGAGAATGACTCTGCCACGCATACTTGTGTCCCCACAATGACAGCGGTCCGCGATTCTCAGACCTTTATACAGCTAACACATTGTTATAATTAGAAAAATACCAACCGGCACAACCTTCACCCATCTTATACCATATCCGCCCCCGGCAAAAAAGCATCATTTCGAAACTTAGAAGTGTCAATACTATATATTGTGGCAATAAGAATTTTAGATACATTTAGTTGTATTTTTGCTTTACAAGGACTGTTTCTTCTGCTAGTATTCCCTCGATTCAATGTGAATTGGCTGCATTAACACCATTGAGTAAGCGGGCAGGAGCGTTTTCGCTGTATCTTTAACTGGAAAGAAAAATATGAGGCTTAAGAGACTTGAGATAGCCGGCTTTAAATCCTTCCGGGATAAGATCGTCCTCGATTTTTCGAAAGGGATCTCAGCGGTCGTCGGCCCTAACGGGTGCGGCAAGAGCAACATCGTCGATGCCATCCGTTGGGCAATGGGCGAACAGCGGATCAAGACCCTCCGCGGCAAGAAGATGGATGACGTCATCTTCCACGGCGCCGAGAACGCGGCCCCCATCGGCATGGCCGAAGTATCCATGATACTGGACAGCAACGGGCGCCAATTCCCAGGGGATTATGCGGAATGCAGCGAGGTCATGATCTCGCGGCGGCTCTTCCGGGACGGCGAAAGCGAATACACCATCAACAAGGTGCCATGCCGCCTCATCGATGTCAGAGACTTCCTCATGAGCACGGGGCTTGGCGTGCGAACCTATTCCCTGGTAGAGCAGAACAGCGTTGCCACTCTCGTCGAAGCAAAGCCCGAAGACAGAAGACAGTTCATCGAAGACGCGGCGGGCATATCGAAATATAAAGTCAGAAAAGAATCGGCCATGCGGAAGATGGAGGCCACAAAACAGAACATCCTCCGCTTAAATGATATCATCAGAGAAGTCAAATCTCAGCTCAATGCCGTATCCAGGCAGGCCAAAAGGGCGGAGCAATATAAGGCCCTGAAAAAGGAAGTGAAAGAGGCGGAACTGGTCCTGGCCCTCCACACGTACACGGATTTATCCGGGCGGAAGGAAGCCCTGGGAAAAACCCGCGACTCTCTCAGCGAGAGGGATATGCAATTAACGACCAGCCTGAAAGAACTCGAGGCCTCAATCGAGGGCTTAAAGGCGGAAGTCCTGGAAAACGAGTCCTTACTCTCAGAACATCAGGAAAGACTGTATGACATCAGAAATTCAATCAACATAAAAGAACAGCGGATCGAACATCTCAAGGGCAAAATAAAAGATATCGCCCTGCAGAAGCAGAAGAACACAGCCGAGCTCGAGCTCCTACGCGCAAAGGTGAAGAGCCTGGCTGACGAAGTGGAAACCCTCACCGCAATGGCAGAAGAATCAGGTATGGAGATTGAGAATGTAAGAAACAATGTCCTCCGGAACCAGGCAACCCTTGAAGGACTCAAGACGACGGCAAAATCGCTTCACGCGGAACTTGAGGAAAAGAAAATCGAGTTTTTCGAAATAGCGACGGAAAAGGCGAAGGCGAAGAACACCCTTATCGGTCTGGGGAAGGGGATCGAGGATATCAGGAAGAGAAAAGAGCGGGATGTCAGAGAGGCAAACGAAAACAGGGAACGGCTTACGGAGACCCGCGGGAATTTCGATTCCCTGATTGCGGCCTTGAGGCAGGACGAAGAGACGCTGGAGAATCTCACGGACAGCGCCGGCATGACCTCCGACGAACTTGAACGGGCGAAAAATGATCTGCAGCAGATCGACGACCATATCTCGGAAATGAAGGATGAAACGGGAATGAAATCGTCGCGCCTCTCCTCGCTCCGGGAGTTGCAGGAAAGCTACGCGTGGTGTTCTGACGGCACGAAGTCGATAATGCAGGCAAAAAAGGTAGCCAGCCCCGATATGCTGCCCGGCGAGACCTGCCTGGGCCTTGTTGCGGACGTTCTGGACGTACCCCGTGAATACGAGACAGCGGTTGAGTCTGTACTGGGAGAAAAGCTCCAGTACATGGTGGTCAGAAGTCAGAGAGACGGCATGCTGGCCATAGACTATCTGAAAAGCTCTTCTTCGGGAAGGGGAACCTTCGTCCCACTCGAAGTGAGACATCAGAATTACGGCTCTGCCGCCGAGTATCTCAAAGATGCGGTGAGGCTCATCGATGTAGTCAATGTTCAGCAGGGCTTCGAAAAAATTGCCGATTACCTGCTGGGTGATGTCCTCCTGATACCAAACCTCAACAGCGGCGTTTCCCTCTGGGAGCGAAACGGTTTCAGAGGCACCTTCGTTACATCGGAAGGAGATATCATAAACCCGCAGGGAGTTCTAACGGGAGGAAGCAAGACAAACGGCGACAAGAGCCTGCTTAAGACCAAGCGGGAGATCACCGAGCTGGAACAAGAGGTGGATGAGTTAAATGTATCGCTTGCGGGAGACACTGAAAAGAAGAAGGAGGCCGCATCTCTCATCCTGCAATGGGAAGAAGAGCTGCTTCAGTTGAGGTCGGAAATTCGCGATCTTGAGCTCCAGGTCAATGGCAGGCGGAAAGACGCGGAGAGATTTGAGTCGGAGATAAGAGGGATCGAGCAGAGAATAAAGGTGCTCGATTTCAACTGTGACAATCATCAGGCGGAAGAGGCGGCCGCGCTGGAAGAATGCGCCGTCGTGGAGAAGCTCATCGCCTCCTCCGAGGCACAGGAGGAAACGCTCAACACCGCCATGTCCGCCCTGCAGGAGGATCTGGACACGCTGAAGACGGACGTGGAAGCGCAGGAAGAATATCTCACCGGAGAAAAGATTCAACTGGCGTCCCTGGAAGAAAAGAGAAACGGCGATCTCAAGACGATCGAGAGACTGGAGGCCGACAAGGTGGACACAGCCCGTGAAATAGAAGCCAGGATTACGGAACTAGGGCAGAGTGACCGGGAGATTGAGGACGTAACGAATCAGGCAGCGAGCGAACAGGACCTCCTCGAACACCTGTACAAAGATCATGAGGGTGTGGAAGGTACACTTTCGGAAATGAGACTTTCACAGCAGGAACGGGAAGCTCTGCTCCGGAACCGTGAGGCGGACCTCAGGGAAGTCAAGAAGACACATGACCAGGTCGTAAAGGAAACGAACGACCTGGAAATAGCATACCGCGAGCTGACATTCCAGGCAGACGGCCTGCGTCAAGGCATTCAGGAGAAATATTACGTCGATCTCTCAACCCTCGTCCCCGAATTTCAGCGCCTCGATGAACAGGTTCTTGAGGAACTGACCACCAAGCTGAATAAAGACAGGCGGTTTGTCGAAAACTTCGGCGAGGTGAATCTGCTGGCGCTCAGCGAATTTGAAGAACTGAAGGGGCGCTACGAATTCCTCACGAACCAGGTTGGTGATCTAAACGCCTCCCTTAATTCACTTCAGGCGACCATCACAAAGATAAATATCGAATCCCGGAAGCGTTTCACAGAGACATTTGAAGCGGTCAACGAATGTTTCAAGGAAATATTTGCGAGGATATTCCCGGGCGGCAAAGGTGAACTGCGACTGACGGATGCCGAAGACATACTGGAGGCAGGCGTGGACATCGATATCATTACTCCCGGAAAACGCGCGCAGAGTGTCAGCCTGCTGTCGGGTGGGGAAAAGTCGCTTACCGCCATCGCCCTGATTTTTGCCATCCTCATGTACCGGCCTGTTCCCTTCCTGGTATTGGACGAAGTGGACGCCGCCCTCGACGATGCAAATATAAACCTGTTTAACGATCTCGTGAAAGACATCTCGTCAAACTCCCAGATAATCATGGTCACCCACAACAAGAGGACCATGGAGGTTGCGGAGTATCTATTCGGCATCACCATGCAGAAGCAGGGTATATCCGCCATGGTCTCCGTGGCGTTGAACTAAGCCACGCTCAAGCATTCCATCCTTTACATCTCCCGATAAAAATGGTTATAAATTGACTGTGTCCTTTCATCTCTGCTCTTTTGCGAAAGAGAAATCATAATTTCAGGAACGGGATAAATGGGAAGCGAAACCGAAAGCAAAGGCTTTCTTGAAAGGCTGAAGGCAGGCCTTGCCCGAACAAGAAACGCCTTCATCAAGAATATCGATGAAATCTTTATGGGAGAAAGGGTCATCAGCCAGAAGCTCTTTGACGAGCTTGAGGAAACCCTCATCATGGCTGATGTCGGCCCTGCCTTCACCTATGAGCTCATCGAAAAAATGAAAGATCAGGCCAAGAGAACCGATCTTGGAGATGCGGATGCGTTAAGGAAAGTCCTGCACGATACGATCGCCGATACACTGAGAAGAAATGAGGCGGCCCTGCATATCCCCACGAATGAGCTCTTTACCATCATGGTGGTGGGCGTCAACGGCACGGGCAAGACCACGACCATCGGAAAGCTGGCAAATGCTCTGAAACAAGACGGGGTGTCTGTAATGCTCGTTGCCGCCGATACCTTCAGGGCCGCCGCAATCGAACAGCTTGAGGTCTGGAGCCAGAGGGTAAATGTGCCGCTCATCAAGCAGAAGACTGGCGCTGATCCTTCCGCCGTTGTCTTTGATGCCATTGTCGCGGCCAAGGCCCGGAAAGCTGACGTCCTTATCATCGACACGGCAGGCAGGCTTCACACCAAGGTCAATCTTATGGAAGAGCTCAAGAAAATGAAGCGGATTATAGAAAGGGAGCTGCCTAATGCTACTCATGAGATCCTCCTCGTTCTTGATGCCACGACGGGCCAGAATGCTGTCGTCCAGGCGAAGATGTTCAATGACGAGATCGGTGTGACGGGAATTATACTAACCAAACTGGACGGGACGGCGAAGGGCGGCGTGATTATAGGTATTGCCAGGGAGCTTAGCATCCCCATCCGTTATATCGGTATCGGGGAGAGGCTCGACGACCTGAAAGCCTTCAAAAGCGCGGAATTCGTGGACGCCCTCTTCGAGCGGGACGCCCGGTAATACATCTTCGCAGGACTAAAGTCCTGCACTACATTTATTGCGTTTACGTAATGCAGATCTTAAGGTCTGCTATGTCGGAAAGGCATGGACTAGGAAAGTTTTTTCATGGGAAAAATATTTGCCATAGGAGACATCCACGGATGCATCTCGCACCTCGACAGGCTGGTGGCCAAGCTTGATATAGATGAAGAGGAAGACACTCTCGTCTTCGTTGGCGATTACATAGACCGCGGCCCCGATCCGAAGAGGGTTATCGATTACATTATAGATATCAGGAAGAGCATCAGGAACGTCGTCTGTCTCGAGGGCAATCACGAAGAAATGTTCCTCAATTACTGCCTCGACCGCAGGGATGAAGACCTCTACATGTCAAACGGCGGCATGGACACATTGGTGTCATACGGCTTTTCCCGTGAAGGCACGGAGGAATTGATCCTGCCCTCAAGCCACAGGGAGTTCTTTGCCAGCCTCCGGACATATCACGAGACGGATGATTATATATTTGTGCATGCCGGACTGAGGCCCGGCATCTCCCTCGATCAGCAGGACCGCAACGACCTCCTGTGGATACGCTTCGAGTTCATCAAATCTCGGTATGATTTCGGGAAGACTGTCATTTACGGCCACACACCGGTCTCCCTGGATAAGCCTCTCATCGATAAGAATAAGGTCAACATCGATACAGGCGCTGTCTATGGCGGGAAGCTCACGTGCATCGAATTGCCGGAGATGAAAATATACCAGGTATGACTTTGATGAAAATTATTGAATGCGTCCCCAATATCAGTGAGGGCCGCGACAGGAAGAAGATAGACAGCATCGCAGCAGCGGCTTCGGAAGTGGAGGGCGTCAAGCTCCTTAACGTATGCGTCGATTGCGACCACAACCGGACAGTCCTGACCTTCATCGGAGAACCGGAAGACGTATTGGAAGGAGCCACCGCCGTCTGCGAGAAGGCCCTTGATCTCATCGACATGCGCAAACACCAAGGCGTGCATCCCCGGATCGGAGCTGTCGACGTGGTCCCCTTCGTCCCGCTGAAAGG
>DATJBN010000299.1:0-21913 GCA_035515335.1 Syntrophales bacterium
CAAAGGCGATCCCCCGGTTATGCCTCAGATCCCGATGAGTGACGAAGAACTGAAGACTATAGTTTCGTACGTGGAGACACTGAAGTGAGATTCGTTTGCAGCAGTCTGCTGTCATCGATAGGGTTCAAGAGCCCCGGGGGACAAGGATCCAAGCGAACTGCTCAAGCACTTGAGCTCTCGACCCCCCGGATCCTGTCGCTCTTCCGTTCCTATCTCTGTCTCTGCAAGGCGAGGATATCTTTTTTTGCCGCCCTGTCTGCTGCTGTCGGGCTTTGTCTTTCTCCGCAGGCATCCGCCGCTTCGCTTGTTACTGTCATCGTCGGTGTATTTCTCACGGCCTGTGGCGGCTGCGCGCTCAACCACTGGCAGGAGAAGGATGCGGACGCCCTCATGGAAAGAACGGCAAAGAGGCCGATTCCGGCAGGAAGAATCGAGCCTGACCGGGCCTTCGTTTTTGCCGTTCTGATCGTATGCTCCGGTGTGATTGTACTCTTCTCAATCGGCGCGGCAGCGACCCTTCTCGGCCTTGCCGCCATCATCTGGTACAACGGCGTCTACACGTGGTTCAAGAGAAGGAGTGCCTTCGCCGCAATCCCCGGCGCCCTCGTCGGCGCGATACCGCCAGCAATAGGGTGGATTGCCGGCGGGGGCAGCATCTTGGACGAGAGGCTCATTGCAGTCTCCTTTTTCTTCTTCATGTGGCAGGTGCCGCATTTCTTCATTCATCTTCTCGCCTTCGGAAAGGAATATGAAAGGGCGCGTCTCCCCTCTCTCACGGCGGTGTTCACGGAATCGCAGTTGCATAGATTAACCTTCCAGTGGATGACGGCGACGGCCGTGAGCTTACAGCTTGTCACCTTCTTCGGGCTCATGCAGTCGACTCTCATCCAGGGCTTCCTTCTTGCCGTTTCCCTGTGGCTCGTCTCAATCGGGACATCGTTCATGCGGACGCGTGAACCCGCTTATGCAAGCGTCTTCAAAAAGACGAACCTCTTCATGCTCACCGTGATGATTTTCATATTTGCCGAAAAACTACCCGGTTTCCTTCTCTGAGAAACTATGTCATAATCAGAAAATAAATGGCGGTGATACAGAAAGTCTGCGCTATTTCCTTGGGATGAAGGAGGGACGAGTGAGAGCTGATATCTCAAGAATGAAGGAGCAGGCGGCGCGTGCGGCCGTGGAATTCGTGCAGTCTGGCATGGTTGTGGGCTTGGGTCACGGGAGCACCTCACTCTTCGCGTTGAGGCACATCGCGCGACTGATTCACGAAGGGTCGCTGGAAGGCGTACGCGGCGTCCCCTGTTCACGGAAGGTGCTCGCTGATGCGAGAAAGCTGGGGATCCCGCTTACCACACTTGAGAAGCATCCTGTCATCGACCTTACCATCGACGGCGCGGATGAGGTCGACAAAGAACTTAATCTTATCAAGGGCGGCGGCGGCGCCCTGCTCCGGGAAAAGATCGTCGCCCAGGCGAGCCTCTGCGAGGTGATCATTGTCGATGAAACAAAGATGTCGCGTACCTTGGGCACAAAATGCGCCGTTCCGATCGAGGTTTTGCCCTTCGGTTGGCAGGGACATATCTTTTTTCTCGAAAAGCTCGGGGCGCGCGTGAAGGTCAGAAAGCAGAAGGACGGGACTCTCTTCAAGACGGACCAAGGCAATATAATTCTCGATGCTGCTTTTGGACAGATAAAGAACCCCTCGAAACTGGCTTACGATTTAAAGTCGCGTGCCGGGATTATGGAGCACGGTCTCTTCATACGCATTGCCACGGATGTAATTGTTGCCGGGAGAAAGGGCGTGCGCCATCTCGTGCGCAAATGGCCGGGAAAGATAACGGAGGATGCTGATGGCCGGGAAAGCTGAGTGGATGGATGTCTCTCTTACATTGAAGGCCGATATGATGCACTGGCCCGGCGACCCGCCTGTTTTCATCGAGCGCGTCCGCGATATGAATGCCGGCGACACCGTCAATCTCACGAAGATCAGCATGGGCGCCCATTCCGGGACACATGTCGACGCCCCCCTCCATTTCATCGAGTCCGGAAAAGGAGTCGACAGGATTTCGTTTGATGCCTTGATAGGGCCCGCACGGGTCGTCGGGATTTCCGCCAATAATGCAATGAGAAAGGGAGACCTCGCCAGACACAGAATAAAGAAAGGCGAGAGGATACTTCTCCGGACGCGGAACTCGACTAAAAAGATATTCTATAGAGATGCATTTACGGAAGAGTTCGTCTACCTGGACAAGACTGCCGCGGAGTTCCTTGTCGAGAGAGGCATCAGGACGATCGGCGTTGATTATCTTTCAGTTGGAGGATACAAGAAGGACGGCCACGAGGTCCATAAGGCTCTTCTCGGTGCCGGCATTCTCATCATAGAGGGGCTCGACCTCTCGCAAGTCCTGCCCGGCAGGTACGATATGATCTGCCTTCCCGCAAAGATCGGAGGTTCAGACGGCGCACCTGCGCGCGTGATCGTCAAAGCACGTAAGGTTTTTCGCAACAAGAAGTAAGGCGTTCCCTGATTGTAGAGATATTCAATCTTTGAAAAAATCCTCTTGGTGGCGCACTGCCTTTGTGCCGCTTGTCGTTGCAAGACCGAAACGACGCGGCAATCATGACTGTCTTCCGCAGCGTGCGCCACCGCATGTCACTCCCCAAGAGGGCATGGCACGTGATACGCGATCCTACTGATGATCGGTGATGATCATTTAGGAGTTCTATCCCCAGGCTGATGTCGTGTATGGAAGGAGGTGACAAAAGATGAGGACCCTAAAAAGGAACGAACTGGGCAAACGGGCCAAGCAGGAAGAAGAAAAGTTCTGGCTGTACATGAGGGCTGCTGAATCTGGCAAGTTATGTTACAGTTGAAAGAAGTGAAAAGGCAAATAGTTGCCGGTCCGGCAACAAAGACGTTTGATTTTTTTATCCAGTGGCATCTCACCGAGCGCTGCAACCTCCGCTGCCGCCATTGTTATCAGGAGCGGAAGAAACCACGCGAGATGGCCGCTCGCGAATTGAAAAGGCACATCGACGGGGCCACAGAGATGTTCATGGCCTGGGAAAAGGAATACGAAATATCTCTGTCCCCGTCGATTAATTTTACGGGCGGCGAGCCCTTCGTCTTTGGCGAACTGTGGGATGTGATCGCCCACGCGCGGCAGAGCGGCTACAAGGTCGCTATCTTGACGAACGGGTGTCTGATAAAGAAGGAGGACGCGGCAAAGGCAAAGGCACTGGGAATCGCAGATATCCAGATAAGTCTCGAAGGCCCTCCTCAGATACATGATGATATCAGAGGCGCGGGCAGTTTCGCGACCGCTGTCAAAGGAGCACGACTCCTTATCGATGCGGGGAATTCGGTTAGCGGCAATATGACCCTCTCCCGTCTCAACGTTAACAGGATCGAAGAAACAGCTAAGATAGCAAAAGACGCGGGCTTCTCCGGCATCGGCTTTTCCCGCCTCGTCCCCTGCGGAAGCGGCGAACAATTGTTGGAGAGCATGCTGAGCGGGGCGGAGATCAAGAACGCCTATGAAGGTGCGCTTGCCCTCGACAGCCCTTCCTTCGAGGTCGCGTCAGGCGATCCTCTTGCCGGTATCCTGTCTGGGTTCAAGCCCTTGCCGCAAACTGAAATAGCCCTTTCCGGCTGCAGCGCCGGCTTCTCCGGAGTGACGATCACAAGCGACGGGTCTGTCATGCCCTGCCGCCGCATCGGCATCAAGACAGGAAACATCCGCAAGACATCGCTGCGGCACATCTGGTCCACATCGAGAGTCCTCCGGCGCCTGAGAGAGAGAAAAAATTATAAAGGACGGTGCGGGAAATGCACCCTCTGGCCGTCCTGCCGTGGCTGCCGCGCCGTGGCCTATGCTTATTCAAAGTCTCACGGCAAGGCCGATCTTTTCGCCGATGATCCCCAATGCTGGATGCTTAATCCACAAAATCATACCTCGCCAGATTAATTTCACACGAAAGATTGCCCCGTCAATATTGACTCGACATAAAGCGAAAAGTGATATAATTGCTTTACGGGTTGAAGTAATTAGCAGGTCGCAGAACATCATGATTGTTCATCCCTGCAAGTGCATTTTAGGGGGGATGTTAATGAGAAAAGATTCGATAGTCTTTAGTCCGGCAAACATCGGCAACCTCGAAATCAAGAACCGCCTGGTTCGATCCGCAACGTATGAGAACGCAGCAACGAGCACGGGCGAAGTATCCGACTCTCTGGTTGCGATTTATCGGAATCTGGCCAAAGGGGGCGTTGGTCTCATCATCACGAGCATTACAGGTGTGTACGCCAAAGCGGTGTCACCGCGTTTGATCATGAGGGTTGATAAAGATTCCTTCATACCGGGTCTGGCAAGGATACCGCGGACCGTCCGGGCGGCGGCGCGTGATTGTAAGGTAATGCTGCAGTTGCATCACCCGGGAAGACAGGTCGTCAATAAGGGAGACGGCAAAAGACTAAAACCGGTTGACCCGCCGGCATTTGTTGCCTACGTTAAGAAGCACCCGGAATTGTTCGCACCCCACAAAGAGGCGCCGCAATTCATGGAGCCGACCGCTCCCTCCGCAGTCTATGACGCCTTCTTTGATCGGACGCCGAGGGCACTGACCGTCGAAGAGATTGAGAATATTATCGATGCCTTCGCCGAAGGCGTAAGAAGGGCCAAGGAAGCCGGTTTCGACGGGGTCCAGATTCATGCCGCCCACGGCTATCTCTTGAGCTCCTTCCTGTCGCCGCGGACCAACGTGAGGGAGGATGCGTACGGCGGCTCGACTGAGAATCGAACCAGGATCGTCAGAGAGATTTATCGACGTGCAAGAAAGAAGGTCGGCGACAGCTTCCCCATACTCATCAAGATGAACGTAACCGACTTTCTCCCCGGCGGCATCGACCTCGACGAGGCGCTCCGCATCGGAAGACTATTAACCGATACTGGTTTCACGGCCATTGAAACAAGCGGCGGCATGTATGAGGCGCTGACCCAAAAACAGGAAGATCTGGGCTGGCCGCCCTTCTCTCTCGCCGAGGCGCGCACCGGCATCAAGACCGCTGACCAGGAGGCGTACTTCTTCCCGTCTGCGGCCGCCTTCAAGAAAAAGACGAAGGCGACCATCATCCTCGTGGGAGGTCTCAGGTCGCTGAGCAAAATCGAAGAAGTGATCGGATCAGGAGCGGTAGATTTCGCGGCCATGAGCAGGCCCCTCATCCGGCAGCCCGACTTGCCCAATCTATGGCTCTTGGGACAGGCACCGGACAAAGCACAATGCATTTCCTGCAACGCGTGCCTGCCCATAGGAAATGACGCTATCGACTGCCGGTCCAGGAGAGCAATATAAACTTTGCCGATGACGCGCCGATGAAGTATCTCCATCGTTCACTGAAGAACCGCCACCTCCAGATGATCGCGATCGGCGGGGCCGTGGGCACGGGTCTCTTCTACGGCTCCGCGCACGTCCTTCAGGTTGCCGGCCCTGCGATCGTTCTCTCCTACGCTATCGTCGGCACCGCGATCTACATCATAATGCGCGCCCTGGGAGAGATGTGCGTCCATGAACCGGTCACCGGCTCCTTCAGTTATTACGCCTATCGGTACTGGGGAGACTTCGCCGGCTTCTTCTCCGGATGGAACTACTGGTTCTGCTACATCAGCGTCAGCATGGCCGAGCTCGCCGTGATCGGCATCTACATCTCATTCTGGTGGCCTGCGGTTCCCACGTGGGTAAGCGCGCTTGTCTGCTGGATTGTGATCACCCTCGTCAATCTCTTCCGCGTCAGGGTTTTCGGGGAATTCGAGTTCTGGGCTTCTCTCATCAAAGTTACGGCCATCTGTCTGATGATCATCATGGGAACGGTTCTCATCGTCTCCGGATATATGCACGGGATTCCTGCGGCGGGCCTGGCAAGCATCCATGGCGTTGACGACTGCTTTCCCTTCGGCACCAAGGGACTCTTTCTCTCTTTTGCACTTGTGATCTTCTCCTTCGGCGGTGTCGAGCTTGTCGGAATGGCGGCTGGAGAAGTGGAGAAGCCGAAACAGGTGATCCCCGTTGCTATTCGGCAACTCGTCTGGCGCATCCTCCTTTTTTATGTCGGCTCCTTTGCCGTGATGCTCGTATTCTTCCCATGGCGTCAAATCGGCCTCGAGGCGAGCCCTTTCGTTCAGATCTTCGCGAAGTCGGGAATCCCGGAAGCGGCCTCAGTCATAAACCTCGTCGTGATAACCGCGGCCTTATCCGTATACAACAGCATGCTCTACAGCAACGGCAGGATGCTCTTCAACCTCGCGAGCCAGGGAGATGCACCGAAACTGTTTGCCCGCTTGAGCCCTTCGGGCATTCCGAGGAACGGTCTTATCTTCTCGTCTCTCATAACGCTCGTCATCGTGGTGCTGAATTTCCTTATTCCCGAGGAAGTGTTCTTGATCATGATGTCCATTGCCTCCATTTCCGTATTGATTAGCTGGCTCATGATCCTCGTGACGCTGATGTTCTTCCGGCGCATGATGTCCCGCGAAGGAAAGACGCCTGCTTTTCCCACGCCTCTTTATCCTGCGAGCATTTATTTTGCGGCAGCATTTCTCGTGATGACAGCGGCGATCATGGCCTTTATTCCTGAAATGCGCCCGTCACTCATCGTTGCCCCTGCATGGATATTGTTTCTGTGGCTGACATACATTCTCCGGCGTAAGGGCTTCGGCAAAGCGGAGAATGCGAAACACAAATGAATGAGGTGGAGGAGTCCTCTTGTCGATAGGCGTAATGGCGGTTATTCTTCTGGCGGCGCTCCTCCATGCGACATGGAACTCGCTCATCCGTGCTGGCGAGGACAAGATGTTGACCGCCTTTCTGATCGTAGCCGGTGCGGGACTGGTTACAGCATGTTTTCTCCCCTTCGTCCCTATTCCGGCGCCTGCAAGCTGGCCGTACCTCGCCGCATCCATCGTGATCCATGTCGTCTATTTTTATTTTGTCGCCATCTCCTACCGCGGCGCTGAATTGAGCTTTGTCTATCCCATCATGCGCGGGTCAGCGCCTGCAATTTCGGCCGTAGTCGTAGTCTTCGTATTGAATGAATCTCCCTCTACCCTTGGCTGGGCTGGGGTGCTGATAGTCTGCTCCAGTATCGTTCTCCTTACCGCAGATTCCTGGCGGACAGGAACGCTTCGGTTTACACCGACGGCGATTGCCCTTGCAAACGCCGGTGTCATCGTGATCTACACTGTAGTGGACGGAATCGGTGCACGCGCATCCGGGCACGCATTCAGCTATACTGGATGGATGATCCTCTTGACCGCTCTCCCGGCCACTATCTTCTGCTTCATAACGCGACCTCAGTTCCTGGCTTCCATACATGCAAACTTCGTCCGAGCTATTGCAAGCGGCGCGTGCACGTTCGGATCGTATGCACTGGCGCTCTGGGCGATGACGCAAGCGCCAATTGCACTCGTCGCCGCGCTTCGTGAGACATCAGTCGTATTCGGGACAATAATCGCCGCCACCTTCCTTCACGAGAAGGTAAGTCCCATTCGCTACCTCGCAATTCTCGGCGTCACCGCCGGCGCCATCGCGATCAAGCTTTCATAATTCAGATGTGACGCCAATACGTAAAGCTACTCTTTATCCCATGAGTATCAGGTTTGACGATGTCACCTGCAAAATCTGGAAACCAGTCAACAGGCAGCTCGATAATTTTCTATTGAAAAGGAACTTCTTATAAGCGGGAAATTACTTCTTTACCTCAACATACGATGTTACAAGCCACAATTGATGCTGTCACCAAACAAATTTGGCTTGCAATTGAAACAAGATTGGATGATAAGGAAGTTATATTCTTATTTTAGAGTTCTGATTGCATTTTCTGAACGTGCTATTTGATGGAAGTGTACAACATAACTCCCCAATTTATTCTTGCCCTTCTTGGAATTTTAGCCGTCCTGATTTCAATATGGAAGGTGTTGTACCCGGGCATTCAACTCAAGATAATTTCTTTCTATTATACTCTTAATAAAGAAAGGAAAGTTCTAATTATACTAAAATTGCAAACTATTTCTAACGTTGCTCTCATGTTGGAAAACATTATTGTTAGTTTTAGTGTGGACAATGGGAAAAATTATAAAATGACGCCTGTTTCATTTAGGTGGAAGGGGATATTTCTTAAGACACTAGATATCAGGAATGAAGAGCGTGACTACGTATTGCAGAAACCCTTGGAGCCAGATTTAAGAATTTGCGGAATCAAACAAGGCAATAGCGAATGTTATATTTCCATGATATCGGAAGAGGTTTTTGAAGATCAGCCAATTAAATTATGGTCGTTTGATTTAAAATGGCGACAATACTTACTCCCTATTCCTAATCTTCCCTTTTTCAATAGAAAGCAAATCACTATAAGTCAACCGAAACCAAACGATTGTTATTTTGATGACTCGCTTTTTAAAAAGATATCCAAGGGGGAACGGGAAAAGCTAATTGAGGAGCTTTAAGCTATTCAATAGGGGACTTCTTAACACAAGCATGAAGATTTCTGTCAAATGAATCAAGGGGTTACGGTTTTGCCACGCGGCCGTTTACAAGAGGAAGAACGATGATAAGAAACTCAGTAATCTTATTCTGGGGAGTGCCGGTGTTTGCGGGCATCATCTGCGCCATACCGATTGGAGCAGCGGCCACCGAGCTTAGCGTGTATGCACCGGGAGGAGTCAGGTCTGCTCTTCAAGTCGTCGCTGTTGTGTTTGAGAAGCAGACTGGTCACACCATAAAGTTCACATTCGGTACGGGTGGAGGAATTCAGAAGCAGATTGCCGCAGGAGCGCCTGCCGATGTTACCGTGCTTCCGTCCAAAGGTATTTCCGAACTTGAGAAGGCCGGGTTTGTAGTACCGAAGTCGCGACTGGAAGTGGGCAGTGTCGGAGTTGGAATAGGCATCAAGGCAGGAATGCCTCGACCGAAAATCGATACAATGGAAAAGCTTCGAGAAACTCTCCTCGCGGCTAAATCAATTACCTATGCTGATCCCGCGCGGGGTGGGACATCAGGAACATATTTTGCGACGGTAGTTCTACCGCGTCTTGGCATCGTCGAGCAGATGAAGGATAAGACCGCATTGACGGCTGTGGGTGAAGATGCAGTCCGCCGCGTCGTCAAGGGGGAATCGGAGATAGTAGTCGTTCAGTCGAGCGAGATCACGGCTATTCCCGGCGCGGAGCTTGTTGGCCCTTTGCCGGCAGGCATTCAGAATGCGATTCCGTACGCTGCTGTGGTGCTCAAGTCGAGTAAGAACCCTGATGTCGCTCGCGCATTTGTGGCCTTCTTAGATTCTCCCGCCGGACGAGCAGCATTTAAGAAAGCAGGATTTCAAAATACCGGCACGCGTTGAGCGTGTTTAAATCACGGCTTCTTGCTATCACTTGATTGCATTTTTCTCTTCACGGCATGTTTAGTCCTGTTCCAGGTAGACCACAGCGGTGAATTGATACCTGAGGCCATGAACCATCCCTGCTTTGTCAGGAACGTCTCGCCTGATGAACCCTCTTTCTCTTTGGCGCCACAGCAGACAGAGCTCTTCCCTTCTTTTTTCCTTCAGTGGCGAATCGTGGCTTGTCTTCGGAATTATACATCACCCTGTTACAACAGGTTCCGACAAGTCCATTGCCAAAGATCACGAGTTCAACTTCTTTCTTGCAGATATGGCAAAATATGGCGGCCATGACTTCGTCCTCCGCAACAGCTTTTCCGATTCTTACCACCTGCAACCACGAATAGTTTCAAATCTCCGCTGCGAATAATGTCAGTGCCCGGATTTACTTTTGGCTCTTTTGTAGATCAGGGGGGGTTACTAATAGGTTACAAAATAAATATTGTGTGCTTCGCTAACAATGTAACTTTATGGCATGAATAAAATCGGAGATCGGCATAAAGGCTTTTTATGGTGAGATTATCGAATAGAACTGTGAGGACTAAAGAATGACTGGTTTGGTCAACACCTTCGATTCACTCGGTGTCCATTACCTTATTATAAATTGAGGTCGTCAGGGCCTCCGGACTTGTATCCAGTTCCTCTCTGAGCGCTTTCTGACATTCCTTGTAGATTCTTATGACTTCTGTTTTCATACGCTTGTTCGAATAGAGTATCATCAGCTTCTGGTATGCCTGTTCTGAAAGGGGATCTATTTCTATTATCTTTTTGTAGCAGTCTATGGCAGCCCTTGAAGTGCCTCTTTTTTCCTGGATGTCGGCCGTCTTGTTTAAGAGACTGATATATAACCTTCTCAGCTCCTCTCGCTTTAAATCGATCCACGAGGTGTAAAGTTCTTCCGGAAGAAAATCACCTTTATAAATATCAATCGCATTATTGTAGAGGATTAGCGCAGCCTCGACATTGCCCTTTCTTTCACTCTCTTCGCCTCTGCGGTAAAAGGACAGGAATTCATCAAGGTCGGTCCTGCACAAATCTTCATCAAGGTTTATGAGGCCACTCCTGAGATGAATGTATGAAGAACCGAAAGAGTTGTCCATTTCAGGTTCCAAGGCTTTTCTCAGGCGATACAAAGTTATCTTGAAATTATTTTCTCCTGATCGAGGTTCAGCTTCCGGCCAGAGCGCTTCTATGAGTTGATCTTTGGGTACCCGCCGCGCCCCGTGAGTAACAATGGCTTTTAAGAGGAGTTTGGGCAGATGACCGTCCCATTCCGCCTCGTCCATGACAGTCAATCCGCGGTAAAGAGAAAAACCGCCCAGCGTCTCTATATTGATCCTAGAGAGGCTGGAGCGATATATCGCTCGCCTCACCTCCCATGATTTCTTCACTATTGCGGAATCCCGCGGACCTTTTGGATCAGTCTTATTCTCAAGACGGGAAACAGGCGGTGAGCCGAGATTCTTCCTGCCCCCTTTCTTTTCGGTTTTTCCCTTCTTGGCCTTTTTATGCAGCAGCGATTGAAGATGTTTATAAGCTTGGGATAATTCGCTGCTCCTGCGTCTCAGTTCATCCGACATCTTTGCTTCCGAGGCACGCAGCCGCTGACTGAGAACTCGCGCCATGGCGTAGGCGACACCGGGATACTGATAAATCAGCGCATCAAGGTCAGCCCTCGTTACCTCGAGCAATCTTACCGATGAGCTTGTGCGAACGCTTGCCGAGCGCGACCTCTCAGGGTCGAGCAGGCACATCTCACCCACGTAATCACCGGGAACACAGACGTTCAACAACTGTTCGTCCGGCATCCCCAGGGATTTGATGATGTCTAATCTACCATCCAGAATGATGTACAGGCGATCACCATAGTCCCCTTCACGGAACAGGACTGAGCCCGGCGGAAATTCGAGTTGCCGCAGGGTTGCCATTAAGCGTTTAATCTCCCGATGGGGGATCGCGGTCAGCAAGGGATTTCGAGAAATTAACTTTTCGTACATGCCCTGTCTTCCATTCGCCAAGCAGCAGCGCAAGGCTTTAATAATCGCTTAAGGCGAAGATTACAATAATGAATAATTAGTACATCAATATCAGTATTAATGCACTATTCTTGTGCTTCAATGTCTGCTCCAAGCATGTGCCATGTTAGGTTGATACTGACATTACTCCAATTGTAAAGAATCTGCATAAGGTTTTTCGAAGACTCAATTAGGGTTAATGCCCATTGCCTATAATCACATCATTCCGGATGATTATAAAAGAATGCGACTACGAGAGGAGGTAATGAGGCCATGGATACTGTGAGAGTGAAGGTAGATGATGCGGATTGTGAATCATGCATGAAGGTGATCAAGAAGAAACTGAGGACCTTAAACGGTGTAAGGGACGTTAGCGTAGATGTGAAGAATAAGGAAGTCATCATCAAGTATGATAATCCTCAACTCTGTCTTGATGACTTTACCTGTGCCATTGAAGACCTCGGTTACAACAAAGTCCAGATAGTGCCGTAGTTATTTTCCATAAACTAGCAGAGCAGAGCTACTCGACTGATTATTGAGAAAGAGGTGAGGGCTATGGAATTCATGAAGGTGCTTACGGGAAGACGGGCCGTGAATTTTTTCGACCCGGCAAAACCTGTGAGTGACGAGCTACTGAAGAGAATTATCGAGGCGGCGTCTCTCGCCCCGTCCAGCTTTAATCTACAGCCGCGCCAGATAATAATCGTGAAATCACCTGCCGATAAGGAGCGTCTGAAGGCCGTCGCATGGGGCCAGCCCAAGATAACTGAAGCGCCCGTGGTGCTGATAGTGCTTGCCGACAAGGACGGATGGAAGTCCGGCAGCTCAACGGTGGAGAAGGTCTGGCAGAATATGGTGGAGCTTGGCTATCTGAAGCCCGAGCAGAGAGAGTGGTTCGACGGCGGAAAGAAGTCGCTATACGACGGTCCGGAGAAGGCGCTTTCTTTTGGCGTCAAGAATGCCGCGTTCTTCGGCATGGCCCTGATGCTCGCGGCAAAAGACGCGGGCCTTGATTCGCATCCCATGGATGGATTCGATCATGAAGGAGTGAGAAAGGCCTTCAATATACCGGACAACTTCTTCGTCCCGATGCTCATCGCCCTCGGTTACTTCAATGATAAATTGAAGTTGATGCCGCCGAAGTGGAGAAAGTCTTATTCGGAGCTGGTCTTCAAGGTGTATTAGAAGTTTGAAGTGAAGGGGTAGATAGCGATTAAATCTTCTTGTACGACTGATTGCGGTTATTTATAACAAATCGGGATGATATTCGTTTAACCAATCAATAACATCTCCTCTAAGCTCTTGTACGTATGCGACCAGTTCGCGAACGTCCTCGCCCGTGACGCTTCCAACATAATCGTATTCAACGATATGCCGCTTCGTTCTGCAGGTGTCCAGGTACTTTGCGTCAGGCTCTTTTTCTTTACCGAGGATAAGTGGCAACGTCTTGATGGTGCGTTCGTGCTTTCGTGACGTTTCCGATCTGTAGCCTGCGGCATGAAGCAAGACGGTGCATAGTTGCAATGCAGCATTGTAAGCAATTGCGAACCTGGCATCGGCGGAGACATTGCCTGCCGCATCCAGAAGACTTCGATCAATGATGGCCAACAGATTTTTGATTTCTTTCCTGTCGGTCTTATGCCTTCTGAGCCACCCGTACTCTTCCCATTGTCTTAATGTCATCCCGACTTCCTATAACAAAGATTTTGGGAGCTTCAAGGATCTGCGTGATGAAATGATCTCTGTCCTTCCTGCGTTTGTTGAATTCGCTTTCCGTCAGGACGTAAGGGTTGATTTCCCTTCCAATCTGCTCTGACGTTTTCATGAGTAGTCCCGTCAATTTCCTCAAACCAATAGATCCAATCACCATAAGGTCCACATCACTTCTTGCATTGTCTTCATCGCGGGCAACAGAGCCGAATACGAATGCAATCTTAATGTCAGGGGTCGCGCTCAAGGCGCTTTTAATGAAGTCCGCAAGCCCGGATGTCTTAAGGACAATGTTTCTTATTTCTGGATAGAGAGGATGTTCTTTGTTGGCTTGATAGTACAGGCGGTTACCATCTTTCCGTCTCTTGATGAGATCCAGGCTCAGTAGTTTCTTAAGTTCCTGCTGAACCGTACCTACAGTGAGGCCTGACCGCCTTTCAATCTCTCGTAGGTGCAACGCTTCATCGTTAACGCCGAACAGGATGCGAAAGATTTCCGAGCGTATTTTTGAAGAGAGTATTTCTGGGAGCAATTTCATAGTGTATGCTTATACCATACAATTGTATGGTTATGCCATACAAAATTTCTCAGGCAATACAAAATAAATGTCGGTGAATATTCACGATGATTGAGCCAAGCTCACTTCGCGGCATTGCCGCCGGAGCTCGTGTTGGGGCTAGATGTCTGTTCCTGGTTTTGCTTTGGGGTCGTCTTCGCATCCGCTTCTATGATCCACCCCCCACCCATCGCCTTATAAAGGCTTACCAGCGCATGGAAGAGAGTCCCTTTAGTTTGTGCACGGGCCAACTCGGCGTTGAAAAGACCGCGCTCGGCATCGAGCACTTCTATGTAGCTTGTGTATCCGTTGTCAAACCGCAGACGCGCAAAGGTTGCATAGGAATTCAGCGATTCCACCTGCCGGCTCAGGATCTCAAGTTCTTCCCTTGATCTTCTCTGGTCTATCAGCGCATCGTCAACCTCGCGGAAAGCGGTCTGTATGGATTGCTGGTAGAGAATGAGAGCCTGCCGCTGCCTTGCCTCGGCTGCCTTCACCTGTCCGCCAATAGCCCCTGCCGTGAAGACGGGCACGCTCACGGGAACCGCCCAGTTCCAGACCCTGGACGGACCCTGGAAAAGCGTTGTGAGATCGGTACTGGCAAACCCGTACGAACCGGTTAACGATATCGTCGGAAAATACTGAGACCGCGCAACTCCTATCCGAGCATTGGCGGCTACCAGGGTCTGTTCCGCTTGGCGTATGTCCGGACGGTTGGCAAGCAATTCTGAGGGAAGCCCCGCGGGCACCGCAGGAAGGACTAGATCATCGATCTTCTTGCCTCTGGAAATAGGACCGGGATTGCGCCCGAGGAGAATGGACAGGGCGTTTTCCTGCTGAGCTATTGCCTTTTCGAGAAAAGGAATGGTGGAGAGCGCCTGCTCGTACTCCGACTTCACCTGGCTCAATTCCAATTCAGAGATGACGCCCACCTGGAAACGTAATTGAAAAAGATCGTAAGTTTCCTTGCGGCTCTGCGCTGTTCGTTTGGCAATATCAAGCTGCATGTCCAGATTGCGGAGATTGACGTAAGCACTCGCCACGGAGGTGACGAGCGTCAAGATTACGCCTCTTCGTGCCTCCTCAAGACTCAGGAGGTCGGCGCGTGCCGCTTCCGTCGCCCGCCGCAGCTTGCCCCACAAGTCTATCTCCCAACTCGCGTTGATGAAGGGCGAGTAGTTGTCAGCGGGATTAATAGTAGCCGACGTGAGCGGAGTAGCACTGTTGTCTGAAACGCGGCTCCGGCCTGCGGTCGCGCCAGCACCTGCTTGCGGGAAGAGGCCGGCGCGTGTCGTTGCATATTGCCCGAGAAATTCTTCAACCCTAGCAGACGCGACCATAATATCCTTGTTTTCCGCGAGCGCCGTCTGAATGAGGCTGTTAATCACAGGATCTCCGAACTGTTCCCACCATGCGGTGTTGCCTATTTGCTTAACTTCTTTTTCTTCGAAGCGCCAGGTCGGGGGCGTCTCGATGGCCGGTCTTTTGTAGTCCGGCCCGATCATGCAGCCGCAAAGGATAATCGTCAGGAGAGTGGATAAGAGGATCTTATTCATGCTTCACTCTCACGCCTTCAGGCTCCTTATTATTCGCGCGTTTTTCTATCATTTTGACAACCACGTAGAACGCTACGGGAATCAGGAATATGGCAATCAACGATGCAGCTGCAGTACCGCCTATGACGGCGGTTCCCATGATTTGCCTTGCCGTAGCCCCGGAGCCTGACGAAATAGCAAGAGGAAGGGTGCCGAAGAGAAATGCGAACGACGTCATGAGAATCGGCCGGAGCCTCAATCGAGCTCCTTCGAGAGCGGCCTCCTCGGAGGATTTCCCCTGTTCATGACTATTTTTTGCAAACTCGACAATCAATATGGCGTTTTTGGCGGCGAGACCGATGAGCACGATAAGGCCAATCTGTGCATAGACGTTATTCACCTGACCGCGGAGCCAGATTGCCGCAAAGGCACCGAAGACAGCCACGGGCGTTCCGAGAAGAACGCTGACTGGCAGAGACCAGCTTTCATACAGGGCTGAAAGAATGAGAAAGACGCAAAGCAGCGAGAACCCAAAAATGACAATAGCCGGTATGCCCTCTTGTGCCTTCTTTTCCTGAAAACTCATGCCCAGGTAATCGAAGCCCATCTCGCGGGGCATCGTCTGTGCAAAAGTCTCTTCAAGTGCCTTCATTGCTTGGGCCGAACTGTAGCCAGGATTGGCCACGACGTTGATTTGTGCTGAGCGGTACATGTTGTACCGCATCGTGAATTCCGGTCCCATTCGGGATTCGACCATCGTGACCGCTGAGAGCGGAACAGGATCACCCTGGTCGTTGCGCACGTAAAACTGTCCGACATCCTCCACTTTGGTACGGTAGGCACCCTCAGCCTGGACATAGACCTGCCATTGCCTTCCGAATCGGTTGAAGTAGTTGATAAAATAACCGCCCATAAAAGCCTGGAGCGTCTGATAGACGTCTTCGATGTTGATGCCTTGCTTGAGTACTTTATCCCTATCAACATTGATGAAAACCTGAGGCACCGTAGGAAGGAAGGTCGTTCTCACGGACGCAAGCTCTGGTCTTTTTTGCGCGGCATCGACGAATTTGTTGACGTTATCCGACAGAAAAGCGATGTCCTTTCCGGCACGATCCTCAAGTATCATCGTTACGCCGCCTGCAGTGCCTATGCCCGGAATCGCAGGTGGAGAAAAGGCGAAAGCGGTGCATTGCGGGAGGCTGCCCAATTCCCTGTTTAGATGCGTCATGATACTGCCATACTTCTGTTCCGGCGTATTCCGGTCTTTCCACGGTTTGAGGTTAACAAAGAAAAAGGCGCTATAGGTATTCTGCACAAGGCTGAGCAAGCTGATGCCGATGATAGTTTGGTAAGACTCGACACCGGGTGTTTTCGCGATTATCTTTTCTATTTCTTTGCAAGCGTCATCAGTACGTTGCATTGAAGAGGCATTGGGCAATGATACATTGACAAACATGTACCCCTGGTCTTCTTCAGGCAGAAATCCCGTGGGAATGCCTCTTGCGATTCCGGCGGAAACGACCGTGATCACTCCAAGGAACAGAAGGCTGATGACGCTCTTGCGGATCAGTACTCTGCAAAATCCTACGTATCCTGTTGTTGCACGACCGAACCAGTGGTTGAACAGCCTGTAGAATGAACCTAAGGGACCAGGCGCCTTGTTCCTTGGTTTGAGGATAAGGGCGGCAAGCGCCGGGCTGAGGCTCAAGGCGTTGAAGGCCGAGATGAGCACTGAGATGGCGATGGTCGCCGCAAACTGCTGGTAAAGTCGACCGGTAATTCCGGGTATGAATATTGTGGGGATAAAGACCGCCGACAGCACCAGGGCAATAGCCATGACAGGGCCGGAAACCTCCTCCATGGCCTTGAATGCCGCTTCCTTGGGAGGCATGCCCTCCTCCATATGACGTTCAACACACTCCACAACAACAATGGCATCGTCAACGACCAGGCCTATTGCCAGCACCAAGCCGAAAAGCGAAAGGGTATTGATCGAGAAGCCTAGAATAGGAAAGAAAGCAAAAGTGCCGACGAGGGAAACCGGAACAGCGATAGTCGGAATAAGGGTCGGTCTCCAGCCCTGAAGGAAAATGAAAACGACGACGATGACCAGCGCCAGGGCGATTAAAAGCGTCTTAACAATTTCATTGATGCCTTCGGTAATAGCCCTGGTTGTGTCAAGACCGACAATGTAATCGAGGCCCGCCGGGAATTGCACCTTGGCTTGTTCCATGACCCTTCTCACGCCTTTGGCCGTTTCGATGGCATTTGTCCCTGGCAACTGATAGATACCAAGGTTTGCAGCAGGTTTCCCATTCAGACGTCCCCTGAATGTATAAACCTGCGAGCCAAGCTCGATACGTGCGACGTCATTCAGGCGAACGACCGATCCGTCAGGATTGGCGCGCAGAACGATCTGACCGAATTCTTCCGGTGTGATCAGACGGCCCTGGGCGCTGGCAGAATAGGTGAACTCCTGACCTGGAGGCGCCGGTTCAGAACCAATCTGCCCGGCGGGATTAACCGTATTTTGTTTCTGGACGGCATTGATTACTTGGGGAACGGTTATTGCCAGCTTTGCCAACATATCGGGCTTGACCCAGATGCGCGTTGCATACATGCCGGAGCCCCAGACAGTGGCCATGCCGACACCCGGCACGCGTAACAGCTGGTCGACAAGATTGATGTAGGCATAGTTCGCCAGAAACTTAGCGTCAAGGGACTCGTTGGGTGAATAAACAGAAAGGATCATCAGAGGGGCGGAACGGGCCTTCTGAACCGTGACGCCGTAATTGCGTACATCGAGGGGAAGTTGCGGCTCAGCGAGATTCTGGCGGATCTGAGTAAGTACCAGGTCAGTATTTGGACTGGTGGCGACATCAAAGCTGACCGTCAGTCTCATACTGCCATTATTGGCGTTGAGGGAGTACATGTAATTCATGTTATCCACGCCGCTAAGCTGCTGCTCGATCGGCGTTGCCACAGACTGCTCGACCGTTTGGGCATCCGCGCCCGTATAGTTCGTCCAGATCTGAATCTCAGGGGGCACGATCTCCGGGAACTGCGCGATGGGTAGACCGGCAAGTGCCACTATGCCCACGATTATGAACATAATGGAAATGACCATGGCAACAATAGGACGATTGATGAAGAACTTTGACATAAATACCTACTGTTGCCTTGGTTTGGACTGCTCTGATTTCTGTTGCGCGATGTTCGGAGCGGCACCATTGGCGGATACGACATAGGGTTGTGGATTCACAATCATGTCCTGCTTTACCTTCTGGAACCCTTCCACGACCACATTATCTCCCTGCTTAAGTCCATCATCAATGACCCAGAGGCTGTCGATTCGTTCAGCCGCCTTAACCGATCTTATATCGATCTTGTTACCGGGACCCACAACGGCTACCTGATAGCCTCCCTGAAGCTCCTTCACCGCACGCTGGGGTATCAGCAGCGCGTTTTGTTTGATTCTATTGTTGGCACGGACTTTGGCAAACTGCCCCGGCCGAATTATGTTTCCGGGATTGCTAAAAAAGGCCGCGAGTTTTATTGTGCCTGTCTTGACATCTACCTGGCGGTCGACAAGTGCAAAGTATCCTTTGTAAGGATGTACTTGGCCGGATGATAGAATCAATTCCAGGGGAATGTTCTTGAAACTGGGCCCGCCGTTTCCCACAAGTTTGAGGTACTCTTGTTCTCCTACGGACACATAGACTTTAATGGGATCAAGGATTGATACGGTTGTGAGTTCCTCGATCAATCCGGGACCGACGAGATTTCCGATCTGGGTTTTGGCGATGCCGGCTATGCCGTCAACAGGGGAAAAAATTTTCGTGAACCCGACGTCCAAGGTTGTTTTTTCAACAACGGCTTGCGCTGAAATCACGGCCGCATGCGATGCCTGTTCGGCGCCTTTGGCATCGTCCAGGTCTTTCTTGCTGACGGCGTTCTTCTCCGCTAAGGGTATGATCCTGGCAAGATCTGCCTTGGCCGTTGTCCAGCGAGCCCGCTGTTCTTCCAGTTGCCCCTTCGCCTGATCCAAGGCAGCCTGGAATGGGCGTGGATCGATCTCAAAAAGCATCTGCCCTTTCTTGACAAAGTCGCCTTCGCGGTAAGGCTGCTTAATTAAATAGCCCTGAACTTGGGCTCGGATTGTGGCATTAACTTTTCCATCCGTTGTGCCTATCCATTCCGTATATACGGGGACGCTCTGCTGTACGACCTGTGCCACTTGCACTACGGGAGGCGAGGAACTCTTTTCAGCCTCTCCCTTTCCGCAGCCGACGACAATAAACAGATTAACGGCAGCAATACAAACCAGTATCGCTGTCCGCCGGGATGTCACTTCCTTGTTCTTCGTTGCCATAGAAATACCTCTTCGCATCTATCTCGATGTATGGGGAGAATAGATAAACGTATCATCTCCAGCATCAAACCATCTGCGCGTTTATATGGGTTAACTTTCTCCTGCGATCTCCTCCAGCGTTGCACAGCACTCTCTATTAGTAGAGAACTAATTGACGAAAACGATCTCTCATTCCGCCTTCTCCAGTCCCACACCTCTCATAAATATGTCCATGATGCAGCCCACCTTGTCGCTCAACGGACCCTCCTTTGTCAGCATCCAGTAGTAAAAGAATGAACGGATGATGCCAAGAAGCGTATAGGCCATCATCCGCGGATCGCCTGCCTTCAAGGTCTTCTTCTCTATGCCGTCACGGATGATGCCTTCCACAAACCCCATGTATGTTAAATAGTCCGCAGTCAGTTTGTCCCTCAAGACCGTACCCTTGTCCGAGAGCGTCAATCCCTCTCCCCGAATGAGCAGGTCGCAGAAGGCAACATTATTCTCAACAAAGTGAATGTGCGACTCTATCAACTTCTCAATCTTGTCGATCACCCTCTCCTGCCGGTCCGCCGACTCCCGAAAGTGGCGGTACATCCTGTCCAGCTTCTCGCTCACCATGATGTTATACAGATGATCCTTGCCGTGGAAGAACTGGTAAAGAGTGCCAGTGGCAAACCCCGAAGCGTTCGCAATCTCCGACATGGTCGCATTATGGAATCCCTTGGCTGCAAATATCTTTTCCGCCTCATTGAGGATCTCGGTCCTTCGCAGCTGGAACTCTATCTCTTTCCTTTTTGACTTCTCCATTTCCGAGCGACCATTCAAATTATAGAACGCATATTCATATTATGAATTGTTGCTCACAATGATACTAATTACCCGTCTTGTCAAGAAAAAAATCTCATCCGTTATCATTATTTAATGTAAGGTCATCCGACACAAAACACAAAAATTATTCTCTCCAAGGCCCGTTTGTATGCCTATTATGTTCCACCGTTCAAATTTCTGAACTGAAGAGAATACTCTAATGTAAAAAGAGAATGGGCACTATCTGAAAAATGCTCAATTACTCAAATTTAATGACAAGCTGAAATTCCGATCTTGAGCAGAATAAAATTCTTAAAACCGGAGGTTAGCACACGGCCGTTCGTTCTTTTTCGCGATCCCCGTCTCACGAATTTTAGAGGCGAGTCAGTGATGAAATTCATCGTGCGACGGCTGGGAGTCCTGACCGTCAAGGATTTCCGGCCGCCATCCCCGCAAATCCTTTGCAGGGTCTGGTGCGGATAAGTGCCGTATGCTGAAACCTGCGACTATTCGGTGACTCGGATAATAGGTTCTACAGAAGCCTTACAGAGTCTGCGTTCGCAATATGTCATGCGCTGAAACGTGCAACCCTTGTGAGAATGAAAGAAGGCTTCTGTGGAAGCCTTGTAGGGACTGATCTCGCAACACATCATGCGCTAGAACCAGCGACTGTTCTGAGGCTGAAAAAATGACGTCCCGATTTCCTCTGGGGGCGGTCTTTTCGGGAGAGGACATCGCGGAAGATGAGGAATGGTGCGCCCCGGAAAAGGGTCCGCGGTAAAGATTAACACACTTGTTGATAAAGCTGTTGACGGCGCTGTTGATAAATCACAAAAAGCATCAATTCTTGAGGATTTTAACCTCTTTGCATAAATCTTGGGCAAAGCGATCCGACAATAATTTCAATATATTGCATAATTCACCCTTGATTTTGCTGGGTTTGGCGGGTGTTTCCGAAACATATAAACTTCGATATGCGAAAGCCATACCATTGCCGGCCAAATTTTTTGATGAAATTCTCCTTACTAAAGAAAAGATTTTGTAACTACAATTATCATGGCGTCTGGTGAATTTACTTTGGGTCACTGGAGAAGAGCAATGTGTAATTTAGATATCCGCGAGGAACTCTTCTACTTTCTTTTGAAATTCGATTGGATTGTCGATGTGAACGGGGTGGGCGGCCTTCTCAATTTCTGCAAACCTGGCATGAGGAATCAGTACACTCATCTCTCTTGCTATTTCTTCCCTCATCACCCGACTTTCTTTACCACGGACGATAAGCGAGGGACAGTGGATCGCAGATAGATAAGGCCTCAAATCATAATGGTCGAAGTGGAAGAGCACCTGTCTGTCAAACCGGCAGCGGAATTTGCCATCCTGTTCCTCGGCAAGGGAATAGGCGGCAATGCTCCTGAGGAAATCCAGGGCTGCGTACGGGCTGTTTTTCTGAGTTTCTCTGACGTACTCATCTATTGATTCGTAATATGGCGGCAACTGTTCGTA
>DATJBN010000300.1:0-8461 GCA_035515335.1 Syntrophales bacterium
GTGATTGCCGTCCTCCCGCTCCCACGGTGCGGCTGCCTCGGTATTTTATGCCCTACCAGACGAAATGACGCGGCGGGAATAATTTTGTCCAAGACTCCGAGTGCAGGAACCTCTCTGCACATGGCTGCAGTCACTCCGTCGAGATCATTCCGATAAAGGGCTTCGGGATATCCGGCAGTTGCCATGATCTCATGGAGCCAGTGCCAGCTCTCGCGGATTTCACCTTCGGCATCGAAGACACGGTAGTAACGCTGGACCCTCCCTTCGCTCGAGACAAGGCTCCCGCTCCCTTCGGCAAATGAGGCGGCAGGAAGAACGATGTCCGCCTTATCTGTCGTCGAATTTGTGAGAGAATCTATGGCAATGATCTTGCGTGCGGCACCGAGAACGCGATCTATCAATTCCTTTTCGGCGCGACGGTAGAGGTCGTTTTCCACGATGACGATCGTACTTGCCGACCCGCTCTCAAGAGTGTCTGCGGCCTCCTTCAATGATCGCCCTCCGAAAAGGCTGATGCCCAAGGTGTTGCATTCGGGCATAACGTAGTAGAGGTATGTCTTTTTGCCGGACGCAGTGAGGGCAGCGGCTACATTCGCCGCTGCTTTTACCATGGCCTCATCGCCCATGCTCACCCCGGAAATCATCAGCGGACGTTCGGCATTTAAGAGTGCGTGTGCCACCAACTCCGCCTGCGACTGCATCTCCTCCGTTATATCGGAGACCGGGGGCGCATCTTCATGAATAATATGGGCAACCGCTAGGGCAAGGCGTGTCACGTCATCGGGGGATGAGCGGAATGTGGAAACGGCAAGCGCATCAAGGCGTGTGGAATATGGTGTCGCAATGAATAGAGGACCGCGCTCGTCGTGGACTGCCTCCCGGATGGCCGCATCATCCCAATCTGGGATGTGGAGTCTGCGGGCGATCTCCATGGGCTTCTGACGCACGGAGCGGTGGAGGGCAAGGGCAAGCCTGGGAGCGGTGTTGGAAACATCCTCGCCGACGATGAATACGGCGTCGCACGTCTCCACACCCGAAAGCGAAGGCACATGAGCAGGACTTTCGGCAAGAATTTGCAGGATGGCGGCGACGAGTGATTGATCGCGACGTCCAAGGCCGCTGTAGAAATTCTCGCGCCCCACAAGTTTCAAGAGGGCAAAGTTGGATTCGCAGGAGGCGCGGGGAGACCCGATGCCCACGATATCCGATCCTCCCGGGGTAGCAAAGGCCGATATGTGCCGAATAATGTCATCGGCCTTCATCTTTTCCACAATTTTTTGGCCTGCGGAATCAGGCCGCCTGTATATGGGAAGGCGGATCCTCTTTTCGCTGTTGACGAATTCGTAGCCGTAACGTCCCCTGTCGCACAGGAAGTAGCCGTTGACTTCACCGTTGAAGCGGTTCTGTATCCTCCTCAATGTGCCGTACCTTTCACCCGGAATCGTGTTGCAGCCTACGCCGCAGTGCACGCACAGGGAAGGCGCTGTAGTAAGGTCCCACTTTCTCGTATAATGCTTCTTCAGGGTCTTGTCCGTAAAGACGCCTGTGGGACAGACCTCAACGAGATTGCCGCTGAATTCGCTCTCCAGGGTACCGTCCCCATGGCGGCCGAAATAGACATGGTTGTGCGAGGCGAAAACATTGAAATCCCTTCCCCCTGCATAGTCCCGGTAAAATCGGACACAGCGATAACACTGGATGCAGCGGTTCATCTCATGATTGACGAACGGCCCCAGGTTCTGATTCTCGTAAGTTCGCTTCCGGAAGCGATACCTGCGATATACGTGTCCCGCCATCACGGTCATATCCTGGAGGTGGCATTCGCCCCCTTCGTCACAAACAGGACAATCGTGGGGATGATTCGTCATCAACCACTCTATGTTGGTCGCCCGGAATTCTTTCGCCTCGGGATCATCTATGGAAAGACGCGTACCGTGACTTGCGGGAGTCATGCAGGACATCACTATCCTCCCGTGATTGTCCTTTTCATCCCGGAAGACTTTAACAGCGCATTGCCGGCATGCACCCACGGAATGCATCGCCGGATGCCAGCAGAAATATGGCACATCGAAGCCCAGGGATAGACAGGCATGGAGTAGATTCTGTCCGTCCCTCACTTCGTATGCTTTGTCATCTACGTAGATAATCGCCAACATTACCTCCAGGGACATCTTCGTTTTTCGATATGCTCCTCGAAAACATCGCGAAAATATTCCAAGGCGCTCTGAAGAGGTTCAACGGCGCCGGGTGCCAGCGCACAGAAGGTGTGGCCCGGACCGAGGAGGCGGCAGTGCGCCTCGAGTACCTCGAGATCATCGCGGCGCCCTTGGCCCGCCTCGATTGCCTCAAGTATCCCGGCAAGCCAGGAAAGGCCCTCCCGACAGGGGGTACACCAGCCGCAGGACTCGCGTGCAAAGAAACGCATCAGGTTGAGGAGGAGCGCCACGGGACAAGTCCTGTCATCGAGAATGATCATCGTACCTGTGCCCAGTCTACTTCCTGCCTTCATACACGAATCGAAATCCATCTCTACGTCCAGGTTATCTTCGAGGAGAAAATCCGTCGAAGCCCCGCCGGGTATGATCCCCCGAAGACGGTAGCCCTCCGTCATCCCGCCTGCATATTCTTCCAGTATCTCCCGCATCTTCGTTCCCATAGGGAGCTCCCATGCGCCTGGTTTCTTGACCCGGCCGCTTATTCCATAGATCTTTGTCCCTCCATCCGCCGAACGGCTGAGCCCTTTGTACCAGCCGGCTCCTTTCGCTATGATGTGAGGGATGTTGCAGAGCGTCTCCGCGTTATTCACGACCGCAGGTTTCCCCCACAGGCCGGAGAGCTGCGGGTAGGGCGGCTTCGAGCGGGGAATTCCCCTCTTCCCTTCAAGGGCGTTGAGGAGCGCCGTCTCTTCCCCGCAGATGTAGCGGCCGGCGCTCGTGTGGAGCCGCATCTCCAGGCTGTAGCCGGTTCCCAGGATATTCGTACCGAGATATCCTCGCGCGTAAGCCTCGTCGATCGCACGGCTTAGGCGTCGCGCGGACTTCAGGTATTCCCATCTGAGGAAGATATAGGCGCAGTCGGCCTCAATAGCATATCCGCCGATGATCAGACCCTCGACAAGCTGGTGCGGGTTTCCCTCCATCAGAAGACGGTCCTTGAAGCTCCCCGGCTCCATTTCGTCCGAATTCGAGATGATGTACTTCCGGGAAGGCGCATCAACACCTACCGGAACGAAGCTCCATTTTGCCCCTGTGGGAAAACCGGCACCGCCCCTCCCTCTTAAGTTTGCCGCCTTCACCTCTTCCTGCACACTGTTCGAAGTCATGTTCCTGAGCGCCTTGCGGAGGGCCTGGTATCCGCCGACATGCTCGTATTCGTCGATGGAGAGCGGCTGTCCGTCCGGTTTGATATTCTGAGTGAGAGGGCGTTCCATTCTTCCTCGCTATTTGTAATCTTCAAGGACGTTATCGATCTTCTCTTCAGTCAGATTCCCGTGCAGCTCCTCATCTATCATCATCGCTGGCGCCTGGTCGCAGGCACCGATGCAGGAAGCGGGAAGCAGTGTGAAGCGGCCATCGGCCGTCGTCTCCCCGATCCTTATTCCCAGCCGTCTTGTCAGATGGGCAAGCATCGTTTCAAATCCCATGATCCAGCAGCTCACCGTGTCACAGAGATAGATAATGTGCCTCCCCACGGGTTTGCGGAAGATAAAGGGATAAAAGGTTGCGACCGCATCAAGTTCGTCGGGCGTCATGCCCAGTAGAGAAGCAATCTCCCAGATCCCTTCGTCGGACACCCATCCCCGAGTTTTCTGGACCACTTTTAAGGCCTCGAGGCACGCCGCCTCGGGACGCTCAGCCTTGTCGACTTCTCTCACGATTTCTTTCTTCTCCTCTTGGGAAAGCATATTTCTCCTTTTCACCGCCATCTACCGATCCACATCGGCGAGCACATAGTCAATGCTCCCCAGGATCGCGATAAGATCCGGTATCATCACACCTCGGCACAGCATGGGTACCGCTTGAATGTGGGCGAACGATGGGGTACGGATCCGGGTGCGGTATGACATTGTGCTGCCGTCGCTTATCAGATAATAGGTGGCATTCCCTTTCGGGGCCTCTATCCCGAAGGCTGCCTCCCCGGGCGGTACCACCGGCCCCCAGCTCACGGACAGAAAATGGTCGATAAGTGTCTCGATGTCATGCATCGTCCTTTCTTTCAGAGGCGGTGTGGCTAGCGGGTGGTCGGATTTGTAGGGCCCCCCCGGCATGTGGACGAGACACTGCTCTATTATCCGGAGGCTCTGGCGTATCTCCTCAATCCGGACAACGGCCCTGCTCATGCAGTCGCCGTCCGTTGCCGTGGGGATGTCGAATTCAAGGTGCTCGTAGCCGGAGTACGGGCGCTTCTTCCGGAAGTCCCAGGCAAGGCCGCAAGCCCTGAGATTGGGCCCCGTCATGCCCCATTCGACCGCCTCTGCCAGGGTACAGGTGCCGACGCCCTTCGTCCGTCTTTGAAAGATGCGATTCCTCATTATCATCCTGTCATACTCGTCGATCCTGGCAGGCAGATAGCGAATAAAATCCCGGATAAGTCCCTCCCATCCCTGTGGGAGGTCCTGGGCAACGCCGCCAATACGGAACCACATGGGATGCATCCTTCCACCGCAGATCGCCTCAACGATGTAAAAGGCACGTTCGCGGTCGTTAAAGGTATAGAAGACGGGCGACATGGCGCCCACGTCAAGGGCAAACGTTCCGAACCATACGAGGTGACTGATGATACGAAAGAGCTCGGCCATCATGATTCGGATCATCCTGGCCCTGTCTGGGACTTCGATCCCCGACAGCGTTTCCACGGCCTGTACGTAGGGGAAATTATTCATGACGCCGGACAGGTAGTCGATGCGATCCGTATAAGGGATAAAGCTGTGCCAGGACTGGCGCTCGCCCATCTTCTCCGCTCCCCGGTGGTGATAGCCGATGTCTGCCACCGCATCGCAGATGTGTTCTCCGTCCAGGGCGAGCACTATGCGGAAAGGCCCGTGCGTGCCAGGATGCTGGGGCCCCATGTTGAGGAACATGAAATCCCTGTCAGGGGTCTCGCAGGTAATCCCCCAGTCCTCGGGACGGAACTGGAGGGCTTTATCCTCTTCCTCTTCTTTTTCTTTCGGAAACTCGAAAGGTCCTATTTCCGTGGCCCGGGCCGGGTGCTCCTTCCGGAGAGGATGGCCCTGCCAGGTGGGAGGCATGAGTATCCGCCGGAGGTGCGGATGACCGTCAAAGATGATACCAAACATATCCCATGCCTCGCGTTCATACCAATTGGCAGACGGCCACAGCGAGGAGGCGCTGGGTGCTGTCAGGTCGCCGTTTCGGAGCGGTATCTTGATCCTGATGTCGGCGTTTCTGTCATATGACAGAAGATGATAGACAACCGTGAAGTCGCTCTCCGGCTGTCCATCGCGATGAGACCTTACGCGTTCGTCGATGGCTGTGAGGTCGTAGAGAGTCCTGTATGGCGAAGGGATGTCCCTCTTCAGATAGTTGAGTACCGGAAGCATGTTGTCCCGTGAGGCCCAGATCGTGGGTATGCCGTCTGCTGTGGGCTGAAACGTGATATCCGTTTCGCCGAACCGGCTCTTAAGATCTCCCAGTATGGAGAAGTTGTCATCCATCGCCATCCTCATGAATCAGATCTCATCGGGAGAGGGAAGACTTATAAGCCCCGTCCTCCCGGTCCGCTTCTCGTCGCGGAGAGACGGCATCTCTCCTCTTTCCACAGCCTGAGAGCCGACAACCCAGCTGAGAGGTCTTCTCTCTCTGCCCACAGCATCTCTCAAAAGCAGAAGTCCTTCGAAAAATGCGTCCGGCCGCGGCGGACATCCAGGGACGTAAACATCAACGGGGAGTATCTTATCGACGCCCTGAACAACGCTGTAGATGTCGTACATGCCGCCGGAATTGGCGCAGGAACCCATGGAGATGACCCAGCGCGGCTCCATCAACTGGTCGTAGAGCCTTTTGATGAGAGGGGCCATCTTGATGAACGGAGTCCCTGCTATGACCATCACATCCGCTTCGCGGGGGGTGCCGCGGAGAACCTCCGCGCCAAAGCGTGCGATGTCATATCTGCTCGTGACGCTTGTGGCCATTTCCACGTAACAGCATGACAGACCGAAATTGAAGGGCCACATCGAATTCTTGCGTCCCCAGGCCACGATATCCTGCAGACGTGTCAGGAGAACGCTGCGGGCCATCGGATTGCCGCTTGCGTCTGTACTTCCCGTTAAGACACTGCCCGGATTTCCTTTCCTGAAAGGCAGGATCATCCGCTCTACTCCTTAAAGACCTGTTTTCTGTGTTGGCGCACTCCAATCCAGAATTCCCATTCGCCAGAGATAGAAGAGCGCTGCCATGAGAATCACGATGAAGATCGCTGCCGCAAGATAGCCTGTCCAGCCCGTTTCCCTCACCGCAACGGCCCAGGCAAAGATGAAGATCGACTCAATATCCAGGATGACGAAGAACATGGCCATGAGGTAGTATTTGACGTCAAAGCGAATCCAGGCCGCTCCGGTAGGCAGGATGCCCGATTCGTAAGGCTCTCCGGTTACTCGGCCCTCGTGCCTCTCGCCGAGGACGTAAGAGAGTCCGATCATGCCTGCGGCAAGGACAAAGACTGCCCCCACGTAGACGGCCAAGGGCCAAAGGACTGCGGCTTCTCCGGATGTCTGCTCCAAAGCTAGACCCCCAAAAATAAGACTTTGAAACTTCAAACCATTTTGACTTAATTTCACTGTCTATCTTTCCAGCTTCATCTATTTTTGACTATAGGCGAAATTCTTAAAGTCGCTAATCCAATGTATTAAAGTTTTTGATATTATGGATGAGAAGAAATTCCTTGAGGACGCATTACTTCCGATGTAAGCTCAGTCCTAAACACGATTCAAATGTGTCATCCGCGATTCAAGAATGGCAAACGATGGAAGAGTCCGCATCACCCCTGAATATTCTAGTTGTTGATGATGAGCTGAACATCCGCAAGACACTTGCTGTCTGTCTTGAAACGGAAGGGCACAGGGTTGTTGCCGTGAGCAACTACGAGGACGCCCTTGCCGAAAACACACGCCGCTCCTTCGATGTGGCCTTCGTAGACCTGCGACTTGGAACAAAGAACGGTCTCGACCTCATTCCCCTTCTTCTTTCCGGTTCCCCGTGGCTCAAGATCATTGTCATCACCGCATACGCCTCAATCGACACGGCTGTAGATGCAATGAAGAGGGGTGCCGCCGATTACATCCCGAAACCCTTCACTCCTGCGCAGGTAAAAATTGCCGTGGGCAAGGTTGCGGCGGTCCGAAACCTCGAGCAGCGTGTGGATGGTCTTCAGGCGGACCTGGATCGTATCAATCCCGAAACAGACTTGAGCACCACGAGTCCCGTCATGCAGAAGGCGATAGAGCAGGCGAGGCAGGTCGCGCAGACAGACGCCATCGTTCTTCTTACGGGGGAGAACGGAACGGGGAAGAGCGTCCTGGCCCGCGCGATCCATCGCTGGAGCAAAAGGGCGGCAAAGCCTTTCTCTGAGATATCCTGCCCGGCATTATCGACAGAGCTTCTGGAAAGCGAACTCTTCGGCCACGTGAAGGGGGCGTTTACAGGCGCCGTGCGTGATCACTCTGGCAGGATCGCCTTCTGCGAAGGAGGAACGCTGTTCCTCGACGAGATCGGTGATCTGCCTCTCTCTGTCCAACCCAAGCTCCTCCGGTTCATACAGGAAAGGGAGTATGAACGGATAGGCGATCATGTGACGCGGAAGGCGGACGTACGCCTGATTGCGGCCACCAACATGGACATCGAAGAAGCGGCGAAGAATCACCGCTTCCGAGAAGACCTCTTCTATCGCCTGAATGTCATCCAGATAGTGATCCCTCCGCTCCGTGAACGGCCGGATGATATAGCGGACATGGCGCGGCGCTTGCTCGCCTTTTTCGGAAGAAACCATCACTGTGCGCACCAATGCTTCACCGAAGAAGCCTTGGCCGCGCTCTCTCGCTATTCCTGGCCGGGAAACGTGCGTGAGCTCCGGAACGTCGTCGAACGGGCATCTATTCTCTGCAAGGAGGAAAAAGTAGGGATGGAATATCTGCCGGGGAAGTTGCTGTCGGCGGAAGACCACCCCAGCCCCGGTGATATGATTTCTCTCGATAAACTGGAGGAGATGCATATCCGGCGGGTCCTTGCATCGTCAAGATCGCTACAGGAGGCCGCTGATATTCTCGGGATCGATCAGGCCACCCTCTGGAGGCGCCGGAAGCGTTACAATATCTGAACAGCATGTCGTATACCCCTGGGCCTTCCTGGTGATTGCATTCTGCAAGGCATTGCGGACGCACTCTTGCTTCATGCAAGGAGGAAGTCCCTCAAGAGTCCGCAGATACCTGTAATTACTGAATCCGTCT
>DATJBN010000301.1:0-3904 GCA_035515335.1 Syntrophales bacterium
AAGTAGTCGTTGAGGCGTTTCTTTCGAACGAACTCCGTTTCATGGACATGGCTCGCATAATTGAGAAGGTTCTTGCCTCTCATAAGACGACCTCATCTCCGGGGCTTCCAGAGATATTCGAGGCGGATCTTTGGGCGAGAAACATTGCAAGAAAAACAATCGACAGGTTGAAGGATCGATCGTGTTAGGCATAAGCATTTTATCAGTAATTATTCTCTTGGGAATTCTCATCTTCGCCCATGAGTTCGGCCATTTTTTGGTGGCCAAGTATTCTGGTGTGGGTGTTATCAAGTTTTCTCTCGGATTCGGTCCAAAGATCATAGGCAGGAAGATAGGGGAGACGGAGTACCGCATTTCACTGATACCTCTTGGGGGATACGTAAAGCTTCTCGGAGAATCGGAGAGCGAACAACTTCCCGAAGAAGATGAGAAGAGATCTTTTTTCAAGCAGCCTGTCTGGAAGAGGGCGATGATCGTAGCGGCGGGTCCGGTATTCAATGTGCTTCTTGCCATCCTCATCTTCGCCGTTGTCTACATGTCGGGGGTACCCACGCTCACGACATACATAGGGGCCGTACAGGACGGTTCTCCTGCCTTTGAAGCCGGGATAAGGGCGGGCGACAGCATCACGGCGATCGACGGAAAAGAGATCACAAGGTGGGAGAGTCTTGCCGAAACCATCACCAAGAGCAAGGGGAGGGAATTGCGCGTTACGATAGCGAGAGGAAATGAGACAAAGGAAATTGTCCTGACGCCCAGGCTCTACAACACGAAGAACATCTTTGGAGAAGATATTCAGTCCTACAAGATAGGCGTCAGCCCTTCGCCAGACCATGCTGCCGTTGAAAGGATGAACCCGTTTTCGGCATTTTGGATGAGCCTCAAGCAGACCTGGTTCATAAGCAAACTGACGGTCCTTAGCATCGTCAAGATATTTGAAGGTGTCGTTTCTCCCAGAACACTGGGAGGCCCGATCATGATTGCGCAGATTGCCGGGACGCAGGTCAAGGAGGGCATAGTGCCGTTTGTTCTGTTCATGGCTCTCTTGAGCATCAACCTCGCCATACTGAATATACTGCCCATTCCCATCCTCGACGGCGGCCATCTTTTCTTTTTCCTCATAGAGGCGATAACCGGGCGGGAGATAAATATAAAATGGAGGGAGATGGCCCAGCAGGTAGGTCTCGTCGTTATCGTCATCCTCATGATATTCGTGATCATCATGGACATAGAAAGGCTGAACATCAAGTGGCTTGACGACGTGAGCAAATTCTTCACAGGTTAAGGCATGCTGACCCTGGCAATCGATACCTCGACAACGAGCATTGCGATAGCGCTTCTTAAAGACGACGATGTCATTGCCGAGACGTTCCTGAACCTCGACATCAATCATTCCATAGTGCTCCTCGCCGCCCTGGAGCATATCCTTCAGATTTCGCATATCGGGATGAAAGACATAGACCTCTTTGCGTGTACCCGGGGCCCCGGTTCATTCACCGGTCTTCGCATAGGTGCAAGCACGGTAAAAGGACTTGCCCTTTCGATAGGGAAACCAATTGTCGGCGTTTCGACACTCCAGGCGCTTGCATTCAACGTCGCAGTCCCGCGCGTTTCGATCTGCCCGATGCTCGACGCGAAGAAAGACCAGGTATATGCGGCCCTCTACAGGGCGGGACGTAATTATACTCTAGAAGAAATAAAGAGCGAGAGGGTGACCGAGGTCTGCAAATTTCTGCAGGATATCGATGTGGAAGCCTTGTTTGTAGGTGACGGCGCGGTGAAATACGCCAACCGGATCGAAGAGATATTGCCCGGCAGGGCTTCTTTTGCATCGTCCTGTCATCAGCACATACGGGCATCCGCAGTGGGACTTCTCGGCAGGGGAAAATACTTAAACGGAGAGGTCCTCGATCCGGTAACGTTTGCACCCGTGTATCTCCGCGTCTCCGAAGCAGAGGCGAAGCGTCTCGCACGATGAATGCACGGCAATACGCGCTCTCACGGGCATATGAAATATTGACTTGTTTTCCCGATTAATATAAGAATATTTCCCTAGGAGGTAACATGCATGGAAAAAGCCGATGAGCTCTTGATCAATAAGTACATCAATGTGGATGAGGAGCTAAGGAGCTACGTTGAGGATCACAAGAAACTCGAGGCGGACCTCGAGAGCTTTAACAAACGTATCTACCTCACGGCAGAAGAAGAGATGGAAAAGAAGAATTTACAGAAAAGGAAGCTGAAAGGGAAGGAACAGATTTACAGGATCCTCGCAAAGTACCGCTGTCAGGCAGAGTAAGGGGATGGCTGTACACTCGGGTCATATACATTACCCGATACGATAAATGAATCATAACACCATCATAGTCCGCGAAGGGCTTCCATTCATTATACCGCTCGGTATTTTCACTTTAATTTTTTTCTCAATTGGTATAATCTGGGCAGCAACGATATTCTTTATCGCCGCCTGTTTTGTCTCCTGGTTTTTCAGGAATCCGGAGCGCAAATTCGTGGGAGGGGACAAAGCTGTGACATCCCCTGCCGACGGCCGGGTGCTAAAGATAGAAAATGTTCCGGAGGGTAATTTACTCAAGACCCAGGCGCAGAAGGTAAGCATATTCATGAACGTGTTTGACGTTCATGTAAACCGTGCACCGTATTCGGGTACGGTTGAGAAGGTAAAATACGACAAAGGGGTTTTTTTTTCGGCAAACCTGGACAAGGCCTCG
Organism: Syntrophales bacterium; assembly: GCA_035515335.1. Taxonomy (GTDB): domain Bacteria; phylum Desulfobacterota; class Syntrophia; order Syntrophales; family UBA2185; genus Fen-1135. Next base: position 2,730 of record DATJBN010000301.1, read on the forward strand.
GAGCTGAACGAGAAGAACGCGATCCTCATCAAGACGGATGGGGGGAAGGAAATACTGACCGTTCAGATAGCGGGGTTGATTGCGAGAAGAATAGAGTGCTGGCTTACGGAGGGAATGCGTGTGCGTAAGGGTGAGCGGTTCGGTCTTATACGATTCGGCTCGCGTCTTGAGGTCTTTCTCCCCTGTGATGCCGTCATATCCGTCAGGATAGGCGACAGGGTCAGGGCTGGTGAGACACTTATAGGATGGCTGAAATGAAAAAAGACGGCGCGTTTAAGAGAGAGCGGGTGAGAAAGGGCATTTACCTTTTGCCAAATCTTTTTACGACGGCGAGTCTCTTTTGCGGATTCTATTCTGTAGTTGCTTCGATGAAGGGCAATTTCCTGATTGCTGCCGTTCCGATATTGCTGGCATTCGTGTTCGACGGCCTGGACGGCAGGATCGCAAGGATGACCAATACTACAAGCAAGTTCGGTTCGGAATACGATTCTCTTGCGGACCTCGTGGCGTTCGGCGTCGCACCGTCCCTCCTTGCGTATTCGTGGGCGCTTTCCGTATACGGGAAGTGGGGATGGCTGGCGGCATTCCTTTTCGTTGTTTGCGGTGCGCTCAGGCTCGCGAGATTCAATATCCAGATCGGCCTGATCGAGAGCAAGGTCTTCAACGGCCTGCCGATACCCGGGGCTGCCGCTGTCGTTTCGACAGGCGTAATGCTCTATTATTACCTGGGCGGAGAGGGTCACTTCAATGACATCACCATCCTGATTAGCGTTGTTGCCCTGTCACTCTTAATGGTTAGCAGCATAAAGTATTACAGCTTCAAAGACCTGAACTTCTTTTCGAGAAAACCGTTCATGTCGTTTGTCCTGATCGTGTTGATCATGGTCATAGTGATCGCGGAGCCTCAGATCATGATGTTTACATTTGCCTTTGGTTATTCTCTCTCCGGCCCTGTGTGGTCGCTCTTCAAGGTGGCAAAGAAGATGCATGCGGAATGGAAGACGCGGGCGATCAGGCTGAATGCGAGGCGCGCGGTGAAGAGGCAGTGATAAAGAAATGAAAAAACCAGGACGCTCTGCCTCTATCCGGTAAGACTTTAGAGCAGGGCGTTTTTTTTGCAATATTGTTTTTGGGGATGTGCCATGAAGAAAGGGAAGAAAGTGAAATCGTATAAT
>DATJBN010000302.1:0-13812 GCA_035515335.1 Syntrophales bacterium
GTCTCGGCAACGACAACCTTGGTCTTTGCAAGCTCCCCTGGGTCGACGTGTTCAATCCGGAATCGCAGAAGATGAAGGACAAAGGAGACATATACATAAATCCCGCGTCCCAGGAGATGTATGCGGAATTCTATAACGGCATGCTGGGCACGAACCTCACCTGGGAAAAGATCTACGAGAGTACGGACAGGGACATCAATCTCCAGAGGGTCATGAATGCCATGACCTTCGGTGAAAAGACCGGTGAGTATGACTGGGTGCCCGACCGCGCAATAGGCCCCACGGACGATGATCTCTACGATGCGGAGAAGGATTTCCATGACGGGGAAGTGGCAAAGATATTGGGTAAGCCTCTTGCAGATGTAAAGAAGATGCCTGCGAAGGAAAAGAGAGAGACCCTGATGAATTTCAGAAAGGAACAACTCCGAAAACTGATACAGACATACTATGCCGAGCGCGGTTGGAGCACCGCCGGTATACCGACTGCATACACACTGAAAAAGATCGGATTATGGGACTTGCTTAATAATCAAACACAGGCAAGGATCATCGAATTAAATAGCTGAACATAGGAATAACTGATATACTATCTTCATCCCTCCTTGTGGATTTAAAAATACAAGGAGGGATGCTTTTTGGGGGGAATGGCGACAGGGATGCGAAAACAGAATATACGAAATATTGCCATTATTGCCCACGTTGATCACGGCAAGACGACACTTGTCGATGCAATGCTCAAGCAAACGGGGACATTCCGGGACAATCAGGAGATCGCGGAACGGGTGATGGATTCCATGGACCTCGAAAGGGAACGGGGCATCACCATCATGGCTAAAAATACGGCCATCTGGTACAACAAGGTCAAGATCAACATCGTCGATACACCCGGTCACGCGGATTTCGGCGGTGAAGTCGAGCGCAGCCTGAATATGGTCGACGGCGCCATTCTGCTCGTCGATGCGAGTGAGGGACCGCTGCCGCAGACCCGGTTCGTAGTGAAGAAAGCCCTTGCCAAAAAACTGCCCATTGTGATCGTTATCAATAAGATCGACCGCGGCGACGCCCGTATCGACGAGGTCATCGATGAGATTTACGACCTCTTCATTGATCTCGATGCGAACGAGCAGCAGATCGATATTCCCATCCTGTATACCAATGCCAAACGGGGCATTGCCCATCTGAAGCCGGGAGATCAATCGGAAGACCTGAAGCCCCTGTTCGACGCCATCTGCTCCAACATACCCGGCCCTGACGCCGATGACAAAGAGGTGCCCCAGTTCCTGGTAACGAATCTCGACTACGACCCTTATGTGGGACAGATAGGCATCGGGCGGTTGATAAATGGAAGGCTTGAGATGAATCAGACATACGCCCTTTGCGGAGAGGATGCCGTCACACCCGGCGCCAGGTTCTCCGCCCTTTACACGTTTGACGGATTGAAGAAGAAGCAGACAGATGCCGTCGAGGCAGGCGATATCGTGGCCGTGGCCGGCATCGAATCCATCAGTATCGGCGATACGATTACATCCGAGGAGAATCCCAAACCGCTCCCCCGGATCAATGTCGACGCGCCTACTGTCTCCATGATCTTCTACGTAAACAACAGCCCCTTCGCCGGCAGGGAAGGGAAGTATCTGACGTCACGTCATCTGCTTGAGCGTCTGGAGAAAGAGAGTTTCCGGAACGTGGCCCTGAAGCTGAAACTGTTGGAGCGCAAAGATGCCTTCGAGGTCTGCGGCCGGGGGGAGTTGCAGATGGCGGTGCTGATCGAAACCATGCGCCGGGAAGGCTATGAGTTCATGGTGTCCAAGCCGAACGTCATCACGAAAGAGGAGAATGGCAAAACCCTGGAACCTGTGGAGCGCGTTTTTCTCGACATCCCCGAGGCCTTTGTCGGCATCGTGACGGAAAAACTCGCAGTGAGAAAAGGACGCATGACCCGCCTCGTCAATAAAGGGAGCGGCCGGGTAGACATGGAGTTCCTCGTTCCCTGTCGCGGCCTGATCGGCTTCCGCAGCCATTTTCTCACGGATACGAGAGGCGCGGGCGTCATGAATACACTCTTTGAAGACTACGAACCATGGTTTGGGCCGATCCCGCAACGGGCGACCGGCGCACTTCTCGCCGATAGAAACGGCAGGGTAACCACCTATGCCAGCCTCGCAATGGTGGATCGAGGCGAGCTGTTCGTAGAGGTGGGAACCGAGGTGTACGGCGGGATGATAGTCGGCGAACGCAACCGCACAGGTGATATGGGGGTGAATATCACGAAGGAAAAGAAGCTCACGAATATCAGGAGTTCAACGGCGGAAGCGACCGTGACGTTAAGGCCGCCGCGCCCTCTCTCTTTGGATCAGTCGATTGAATTCATCGCCGAGGATGAACTGGTGGAGGTCACGCCGCAAAACATACGCCTGCGAAAGATGGAGCTTGACCCCAATAAACAGCGGGCCTTGAAGCGCAGGGAAGAGAATATTTGATTTCCCTTCAATACAGGCAAGCGAAACCCTTGATACTTATCTCGAGACCTTCGCCATGACGGTGGAAATAAGATCGGCATACGTGTCGAATGAGTTGTGAGCCGGTTCTTCGGGCCTCTTGACAACAACGACGCGGCATCCTTCGAGACGGGCCGCCTCCAGTTTCTCCGGAGTCCCTCCGCCGGGGCCGCTGTCTTTAGTTACCACCACACCCGCGCCGAAACGTTTTATCACCGACCTGTTTTCATCCACAGCAAACGGCCCCCTTCCCGCGATTATGAATTCGTCGTCGATGCCCGCGGCACGGCAGGAATCGATGGATGATTTTACGGGAAGGATACGAACGATCAGCCTGACGCCCGTTCTCTTGGCCTCGATGACATAAGGTTTCAGATTCTTCACCCCGGTAGTCAGAAATACCGTGCGTCCAAGGGCACATGCGATACTCGCCGCTTCTTCGTGATTGGGAGCGAGGATGATGTCCTCTCCCTCCTCGATGCCGGAGCGGCGTTTGATCGCAAAGTAAGGGATGTTGAGGCGCTCTGATAATCTCCTCGCCGTCTTCCGGACGGCTTCCGCATACGGGTGTGTTGCATCGACCAGAGCTTTGATACCTTGCTCACGGATCAGGCTGGTCATCCCATCTTCGTCCAGACGTCCCGCACGTCGGCTGATATTGGGATGCCTGCCGATCTCAAGCTGGATATCCGTGGCCATCGATACAAGCACCATGTAGCCCTCATCTGCGAGACCGCTCGCAATCGGCGCCGTATCGCCTGTCCCGCCGAGAAGGAGGATCATACCTTGTAACCCCGCGGGGTGACAAACCGGCCGTCAAGCACCTTCGATGAACTGTTTCCGATGAGGACGATGCTCCTCATGTTTATTTCGCAATCGAGAAAATGGTCGAGGTCCGTAAGCACGATGCACTCCTCTTCCGTGCCGACGGCAGTGCCGATTCCAACCGGTGTTGTTCCGGGCCTATATCTCCTGAAGATCGCGGCCGCTTCATTGATCTGCTTCTTTCTGGTCTTGCTCTGCGGGTTGTAGAGGGCAACGACAAGATCGGCTTCGGCCACGGCCGTGAGTCTCTTTCTTATGACATCCAAGGAGACGAGGAGGTCGCTTAGGCTGATCGTCGCGTAATCGCACATGAGCGGCGCTCCAAGCCGCGCTGCTGCCGCGTTCGCGGATGCGACGCCGGGTACGATCTCTATCGACAGCGAGATGCCTTCTGCCTCTGCGATTTCGAGGACAAGGCCCGCCATACCGTAGACCCCTGGATCACCGGATGATACTAATGCAACCACGTCTCCCCGTCCCGCGCGCTCGATGGCGATCGTACAGCGCTCGACCTCTTTGGTCATGCCGGAAGAGATAAGCTTCTTGCCTGCGGTGATATCGCGGATGAGTTCGAGGTAACGGCTATAGCCCACGATGACGCTGCACTGCGCGATCGCCTCCTCTGCACGCCGCGTCCTGTCCGGCGGTCCGCCGGGACCTATTCCGACAACGAAAAGCCTTCCCATGCGACTGCCACCGTCACGGGGCCTGATGTCATCTTTGGAAGTATTAATCTCGTCCTCCTTCCTGCGAGAAGCGCCGCCGGCTCTGCGACGGCAGGCAGCTTCACCATTTCCTCCACGAATGCCGAGCGTGCAAACTTCTTTTTTGATGCCCGGATTTCTTCTGAACCTATGAACCGAAGCGGTATCCCCAGAAGTCGTGCCGCTTCGAGAAGACCCTTCTCATTCTTCTTGACATCAGCCGATGCCAGAAGCCGCACATCGGCTCTCTCAACACGCGCCTTGTGAAGGGCCTTGTCCACAGCCGCGATGATTGTCTCCGCCTTCACGCCGCGGCGGCAGCCGATTCCCACGATTACTGATTTCAATGTCTCGGTTGTCGTAGTAATTACAGGCTCGCAGCCGATGATGTTTGCGACGACAATGGCGAGTTCATTGGCGCCGCCTTCGTGGCCGCCGAGAATGCTGACTGTGTATCTGCCTCCTGCATCGACGACTACCACACCCGGATCCTTGGCCTTACTGCTTATATGCTTCGCAATCGCCCTTACGGCAACGCCGCAGGGTACGATGTACACAAGGCCGTCGTAACGGCTGAATATCTGTCCTGTAAGTTTAACGATACTCTTGAATCGCTGGGCCCGGAAAGCAGGCGGGACTTTTTCGTGGAGGAAGATATCGCCGCCCAGTCCCTTCTGCAGGCCCTTTGCAATGCGCGCGCCTTCGATGGACAGGCTTACGATGGCGGTCTTCATGAATCGCTCCCTTTGCGGAATTTATGCGTGAAGGAGGCGTCGTAGAGCTTGGATGAGGGGACATCGCGCCCGAGTGCGCGGCCCACGAGGATGAGAGATGTCTGAGCGATATCTGTTTCCCGCACCTTTTCGGCAATATCCTCGAGCACTCCTTCGATGATCTTTTCGTCCGGCCAGGAGGCGTGATAGACCACTGCGCAGGGGCAATCGCCGCCGTAGAATGGAGTGAGTGTCTCCACGACCTCTCCTACCTTGTGTCCCGAAAGAAAGATGCAGAGCGTCGCTTTGCAGCTGGCGAGCTTGTCGAGCTCCTGTTCCGCCGGCATGGGCGTCCGGCCCGAGGTGCGCGTGAGGATGATCGTCTGCGCGACTTCCGGCGCCGTGAGCTCCGTCCGCAGCGCTGCCGCCGCAGCCTGGAAGGCGCTTACACCGGGGATTACCTCATAGGCTATATCGAGTTTATCGAGTTCGTTCATCTGCTCTCTGATTGCCCCATATATGGAAGGATCGCCTGAATGGAGTCTCACAACGTCGATATTCTTTTTTTTGGCATCGCTGATGACCCCGATGATTTCTTCCAGTGGCATGGAGGAGGAATCGTATTTCTCCGCATTTCCCGAGACGAGCGCAATCACGCCCGGGCTCACGAGTGATCCGGCATAGATGCAGATGCGGCAGTTCGTGAGAAGCCGTGCAGCCTTGATAGTGAGGAGTTCCGGATCGCCTGGGCCTGCACCCACAAAAAATACCTTCATCATATTTTTTCTCCTGCTGCTGCATGCACGAGGATGATGGAGAGATAGCCTGCTTCGGGTCTTTCCTTTCGCAGGAAGCGGAGGTCCGTCTCTACTCTCTGATCCTCCATACCCGCGTGCGAAACAAAGATGCTCTGTTCGATTGCCCCGGCATCCTCCAGTATATCAAGGATATCTGGGAGGCGCTTCCCGATCTTCATCAGGATGATGGTGCCTTTTTCCTTCAATGCCTGCCGCACGTGATCAAGGTCGTCCGCAGTGGGAATGACAAGGACCGGTTCCCTCCCCTCGCCCACAGGAAACTCTGCAAGAGCCGCAGCGGCGCTGAATGCCGTGACTCCAGGAACCGTGATTACATCCGCGTCCGGAATTGCAGCCCTGACTGCGCGAAGCAGATAGATGTAGGTAGAATAGAGAAGAGGATCACCGAGGGTGAGAAAGCAGGCATCTTCTCCCCAGTCGAGAACAGTGATGATTTTCTGCGCCGACTCGCCCCACCGGCGTGAGAGTTCTTCCCGGTCCGCCGTCATGGGAAAGACCAGTTCGTGCACCTCGGCAGAGGGGCCGACGTAAGGTTTCGCGACGGAAAGCGCGAGGCTGTCCGCCGCAGTCCTGGCCTTGGGGACAAAGACGTGGCGGCAGCGTGCAAGAAGATGCGCGCCCTTCATGGTGATCAGCTCCGGGTCACCGGGGCCGACACCGATTCCGTATAGCGTTCCCCGTTTCTTCAAAAGAGGTCCTCCCTGATTATGAGCACGATGCTTCGCGATGAAGCATCAATTGATTCGAAGTCTGCCTGTTGTATCTGCCTTACATGCTCGTCTTTGAGGGTGAGATTCTCGCAGAGATATATGCGCCTGCCTTCTCCAATTTTCGTTACAATGCCTCCGATCCATCTGATCGCTTCTCTACGTCCCGCAAAGATTGCTATCTTACCTTCGTCCGCAAGGGCGGACGCCGTGATGCAGGGGTTCTCGCCATGGGCGTCTATGATCTTCGCACCCAACCAGTCCATGCCGATGCGGGCAAAGGCGACCTGAACGGAGCTCACACCGGGAATTATCTCACAGCGGTTTCCGCCAAAGCGTTTGATGACGGGGACGGCGAGGCTGCACAGGCCCGGGTCTCCCGTTACGAGTATTACAATACGCTTCCCTAGGAGGGAAGCTATTTCAGAAAGAGCTTTTTCAACGTCTCCCCCGACTGCGACCTTCTCAGCGCTGCTTCCGGGAAAGAGTTCGAGGAGGCGGCTGGCACCCACCAGCACTTCTGCCTGTAGGGCAGCCTTTATCGCGGCAGGCGTGAGATAATCCGGCGAGCCGGGCCCGCATCCCGCAATTATGAGGCGGGGTTTCTTTTCCATCTTTTCAAATCTCCATCCTCGCCAAGTATATCACCCTGCATGTTTATAAGCACGACAGCCGTTGCCACATTAGAGCCGAGATAACCGCGAACGGCTGTCCTCACTTTACCTGCCAGCAAATCGCCGAGTTTTTTCCGTTCATCTTCTTTCAGCGCCGAGAAGAGTCCTTCAACAGTCGGCGTCCTTTTAGGTCTCCTCCGTACAGTATCATTTACCAGACGCGAAACAAAAGGCACAGCGCTCTTTGATCTTGATGAATGTGTGTCGCCTTCACCCATGGCAAGCTTTGCCAGTTTTCCGGGATGACCGAGGACCATGAGGGCGCGAAGATTTTTCTCGGCAGCAGCGCTAAGCATGTAGCCCCATTCGTTACCGATTTCTATCACCTGCCCGGCAGAAAGATTGAATATCCTGTTTGCCGCTCTTTCTCCTATGTGACCGGGGACGAAAACCGGGGCTGTTATTCCTGATGCCACGGCGACATCGAGAAGACATTTTAGTGACGCGCGGAGTGCGGAGCAACTGAAAGGACGAACCATGCCCGACGTACCCAGTATGGAGAGCCCGCCAATGATGCCCAGCTTTGGGTTGAAAGTTTTCTTCGCAATCTCTCTTCCTCCCGGTATCGCAATCGTCACCTTGACTCCACTCTCCGTTATTTCACGGATGGCGTCGCGGATCATGCGGCGGGGGACAGGATTCACGGCCGGCTCTCCGGGAGGTACAGACAAGCCAGGCTTCGACACGATACCAACGCCTTCACCCGCGGCAATTACGACGTCATTGCCATCGATCCTGGAAACAGTCGCAATCACATCCACTCCGTTTGTGACATCGGGGTCATCCCCTGCATCCTTGCGGACTGCGGCCTCCGCGGAATTACCGTTTCCGCGCACCCCGCACACATAGAGAAGCGGCATGACAACGCGGTCGCCTTCAGGGATTATGAATTCCACCTCCTTGAGGGTAGTTCCTTTAAAGAGAAACATGGCCGCAGCCTTTGCCGCTGCCGCAGCGCACGTCCCCGTGGTGAAACCGCTCTTCAGTTTACTCATTGGACTTCTTTAGGACCTCAACCATTTCCCTTCTTGCCTCTCCTATGGTGAGAGGGATCTTCTTGAAGGGAATCTTGTCTTCATGCTTCAGGCGGTAGATCAACTCCGCGATGTGCGGCATCCTGAGTTTCACCTGATTCATCTCTTCCGGCGCGGTGAAGACGGCCTCGGGCGTTCCGCCCCGCACGACCCTGCCTTTGTTCAATATGTAGAGCCTATCAAGAAATACCGGCACAAGGTCCACGCTGTGCGTCGCCATGACGATCGTGACATCCTTTTCCTTGTTGAGGCCGGTGAGGAGGTCCATCATCTGATATTCCCCGAATGGGTCGAGGCCTGCTGTCGGCTCATCCAGAAGGAGTATCTCATGCCCCATAGAGAGGAGCCCTGCAATGCAAACCCTCTTTCTCTGTCCGAAGCTAAGATGATGGATGGATTTCTTTGCGTAGTCCTCCATCTCCACCGACCGGAGGGCGTCGGTCACCCTTTGCACGACCTCCTTTTCCGAAAAGCCCATGTTCAAAGGGCCGAAGGCAACGTCTTCGAACACAGTCGGCGCAAAGAGCTGATCGTTCGGGTTCTGAAAGACGATCCCCATCTTCCTGTATATCTCACGCGGCGCAAGGCTCCTGATATCGACTCCGTCAAGAAAGACAGTCCCCTGAAAATCCTTGAGAAGGCCGTCCATGATTTTTAGGAGCGTCGTCTTTCCTGAACCGTTATAGCCTAAGATGCCTGTGAATTCGGCCTTTGCGACACTCATGTTGATGCCGGAGATCGCCTCCGTCCCGTCGGGATAAATATATCCGAGGTCTTTTAAGAGGAGCCTTGTCATATCTGCCATAATAACCCCATCATCGTCACGAAGAGAAAAGAGATCAGAAGCTCCGACGTGGTGAGCGGTTTTTGTCTCAGCAGCGGCATGTGTCCGTCGTAGCCCCGCTGAACCATGGCGATGCTAATATTCTGGCTCTGCTCGAATGCCTTGAGGATCAGCGAACCGACGAGGATGCCGAGAGAGCTGAAGCGTCGGTTCATCGTCGTGTATCCGAGACGGTTCTTCTGCGCGTCGTAGATGACGCCTGCGTCCTCTATCAAGACGAAGATGTAACGATAGGCGTACATCAGTATCTCGATAAATCCACGGGGTACCCTGAGCCACGATAGAGCTCCCAACAATTCCGTGTAAGGAGTGGAAAACACCATTAGCGACATGATCGATATGGCCGCAATGATCCTGCTTGCAATGGAAAGCCCCTCCGCAAGGCCTTCTTTGGAGGCCGCGATCTTTATTCCCATGACCTCGGTTGAGAAGAAGCTCTCGCCCCCGGAAAAGAATATCTTGAGAAGAAGTATGACGAGCACGATGAAGACGGGTTCGGAAAAACGGAGCAGGAATACCCGCAAGGGTATCTTCATCCGCCAGCACTGAAACAGACAAAGGATGGTGACGAGGAATTGGAAGGTCAGCCCCTTGTAGCTCAAGACCATGATGAGGACGATGAGCGTGACCAGAAGCTTCACTCTCCCGTCAACCCGCGAAAGCCAGTGGTCCTTGTTATTGATGTAATCGGTAAATGTCATTTCTTTTCTTCTGTCACACGTCCTTTCCGTTGGACGAGCAGCGTCTTCCAGTAATACCCTGCAGCAAACCCGCCAACAGTGCCCGCAATGAGAAACAGAAAGAGAGGGAGGTCCCCCTGCTCCATGTTGATTAGCGGCTCCTTCGTTTCTCTGCCGTGTTCCTTGGCGACCTTTTCAATCACCGCCTCGTCGACCCCGCTCCACTTGGCAGCCTGCACCGGCGCTGCCATCGTCGCACCCATGATGAGTAGCAAAAAGAGAAGCGCCGTCAAACCCTGCTTCGGTATCTTGACGTCTCCCGGCCTGATGACGCGCATCTTGACGAGGAGGTCGGGCCTCTTCTTATAAAGGAGGATCACCATGCCTGCTGTTATTGCGCCTTCGAGGATTCCAAGGGGCAGTTGTGTAGGGATGAAGGCGATGACGATCTTCCAGAAGAGAGGAAGGAATGCCGCTTCTCCTTTGATGCCCGAGGCGAGTTCGACCGATGTCGTCAGGTACGTAGCCCAGTCCGCAAGCAGCCCTGCCATGAAGCCTGCGACGGCCATGTTCATCCTAGCGGCGCGCAAGGCTTTGAAAGTAAAGTAACCTACGAAGGATCCCATTATGCCCATCGACACAATATCCGCTCCAAGGGTGGAGAGCCCGCCGTGGGCAAGGAAAATCGCCTGAATGAGAAGCGCGACCGCCGTGATCACCACGCTTATCGCCGGTCCGACGAGTATCCCGGAAATGGCCGTCCCGCAGGGATGGGAACACGTGCCGGCAATCGGCACCGGTATGGGCATGCACGAGATTATGAAGACGACCGCAGCCATTAGTCCCACGAGAGGCTTAAAAGAAAGATCTTCACGAGAGCGTTTATTCAAACTATGCAGTCCATAAGCGACAAAAGGAATTGCGAGGGCAAACCACAGCGCCGCCCAGTTCAAGGGCAGTATACCCTCGGAGATATGCATGGCATGCGCCTGATCCGGCAACAGCCAGGCACTCAAAAATATAAATGCTGCGGAAAGTATTTTTTTTGTCGAAGCCTTCTCTCCACTTTCCCGCGATTTTCCCACCTGCGGTTTCATCTCGCGAACATCGCGGAGGTCGCGCGACTCGTTAAGACGTTTGATCACAAGGTCAACGAGACATTCATCGAAGCCGAGGTTCTTGCCGAGGATAATCTCCACATCGGGGTATTTCCGCGCCTTCTCGAGAAGGAGTTCGGGGATGTCCTCAAGCATATGAAGGCCCGAGTGCAGGAAATAGGGCATGACAACGACCTTCGTTGCACCCTGGGAGACGCAGCTTTCGAATACCTCGGGGAAGTGCGGGCCGATCCTCGACATGTAGCAGATCTCGATGATCTCCACCGGGAACCTCTCTCGCATGCGTCGCGCCACCTGCTCCATGCCTTCGCCTGCTCCCGGTATGCGGCTGCCATGGCCGAGAAGTATTATGGCCTCTTTTCTATTGCCCGTCATCGCCACCTCCTCTACGAGAATTTGCAAGAGAACACAGGGCGTGAATAACGCTGACTGCAAGGGCGCTGCCGCCGCGCCTCCCGGTGAGGGCGATATGGGGGATATCGAGAGACATGAGTTCTTCCTTGCTTTCTATTACGTGGACGAAGCCGACAGGCATTGCAATAACGAGCGCAGGCCGGACATCTTCTTCCACTATCATGCGATTCAACTCCAGGAGTGCGACGGGAGCATTGCCAAAGGCTGCGATGCCTCCTGAAAGAATTCCTTTCGCCTTGCGGACGGCGAAAAGAGAGCGCGGAAGTCCCGAGCGGCGCGCCTCATCAGCGACGTCAGGATCGGCAATGTGGCAGAATATTTTATCAGGTCCATACTGCGAGCACATGGAGCGCAGTCTTTCCATGGAGAGACCTGCGCGCATCATGTTGGAATCGGCGTATATGGGTCGCCCCCTTCTCATGGCCACGATGGCCGCTGCAACAGCGCCGGGAGAGAATTTCACGGCCTTCATTATGCTGAAGTCAGCGGTTGTGTGGATCATCCTGCGCACGACTTGCCATTCATCCGCCGCAAACCGATGGCGCGGCGCCTCGCTGTCGATTATCGCAAGAGACAATTCTTCAATCTCCCCACCGGTCTTGGGTGCGTCATACAGGGTATGAATGAGTGGTTTCTTTCTTGATTGTTTCTTTATTGTCATCTTCCGGCACCACACAGGTCGATAAAATATTTCATGGCCTCTGGACGCGAGGCAAGATGAAGATGAACGTAACTCGCAAGCACGCGCCCTTTTTGAAACCCTTCCTTCACTGCGTCATCTACACGACGTTTTTTGACCGCATACACTGCATTCCAGTCGCCTTTTGCTCTCGGGTCGGAAGTAAGTTCGGAGTAATGGAATTCATGTCCCCGGAGCACAGCGCCACAACTGCCCCAGAGGGAATCTGAATTCAAAGTCACCTCTACGTATCCGAGAGTCTTTAATCTGTCGAGCATCCTTGTCGCGGCGGGGATCAAACCGACCATGGGATATCGGTCACCGTTTTTGCTCTCCAGCGTCTTACACAGATACATGAGGCCGCCGCATTCCCCGTAGACGGGCCTTCCGGATGCGGAAAACTTTCTGATCGTCGAGAGCATCTTCGTATTTGCCGAGAGCGCCTCCGCATGTTCTTCAGGATAGCCGCCGCCAAAATAGAGCGCGTCAATGTCAGTGGGAAGGTCGCTGTCCGCAAGGGGCGAGAAGCAATGCAATGTACAGCCTCTCATCTGCAGTTCGTCAAACAGGTCCTGGTAATAGAAATGGAAAGCTGCATCATGGGCGATGCCGATCGCGACGCCTCTATCTCGTCCTTCACTCTTTGCCACAGGTGAACAGAACCCTGTCCTTCCTGAATCATGGACATCGCGGGCGCCTTCCATCTTGAGCGGCTGAGCATTACGCGCGATCTTAATGATGTCATCAAGAGATGCATGCCGCTCGAATACGACGGCCAGTTCGTCGAGAGTTGCAGGTGTCAGATTTCCGTAATCAGCCGTGACCAGCCCGAGATGCCTGCTGGGCAGTGCGGGGAGCGATCCCTCTACGATTCCTCCCACGAGTGGAGGAAGACACTCGGCAGAAAGGGAGAGCGCAAGCATCGACGCATGGCGCTCCGAACCGCAGCGGTTGGCAATCACTCCGGCCAAATGCAGGCCTTTCTCGAAATCCGCATAACCCTTGACAACTGCGGCAAGGCTTCTCGCCATACCGTATACCTCGGCAACGAGAATCACCGGTGCATCGAGCCAGCGTGCGATCTCGGCCGTGCTCCCTTCGGAGCCCGTGGGATCAGCGCCATCGAAAAGGCCCATCACACCTTCGATCACGGAAACATCCGCGTCCTTCGAGGTGCGGTCAAACAGTTTCATTACATAGTCTCTGCCGGCCATCCAGCCGTCGAGGTTATAGCAGGGCCTCCCCGACGCGATTGCGAGGTATGTTGGGTCGAGGAAATCCGGGCCCACCTTGAATGTCTGCACCGTGAGCCCGCGCTTACGGAGTGCGGAAACTACGGCCAGCGTGAGGGACGTCTTTCCTACTCCACTCTGCGTTCCCGCTATGACAATCCGGGGAGAAGCCATTTCAGTATTCCACTCCCTCTCGACCTTCCCAGCCTGCCTTAAATCCGTGTTTGACCATGCGCATATCTGTTACCGTATCGGCGAGCGATATGAGTTCCGCCGGGGCGTTTCTTCCGGTGAGCACAACGCATGGGCCTCTTGCATCACGTTTGACGATCTCAATAACCTCTCCCACGGCGATGAGACCTTTCGCAACGGCCGTGCAAACCTCGTCGAGGATTACAAGGTCGTACCTGTCTTCCGATATGGCTTTTGCGGCAAGCTGCATGCCCTCTGCTGCAGCCCTCACATGTTCTTTAAACGCAGCGTCGGCCTGTGCCGGAACAAAGCCCTTACCGGTCTGCACGATCTCACAACCGGGAAGATTTCTGCACGCCGAGAGTTCTCCTGTTGACGGATCCGATTTTACAAACTGGATGATCATCGTCTTCATGCCGTGCCCGCTCGCGCGCAGGGCCATGCCGAGAGCGGCTGTCGTCTTTCCTTTGCCGTCGCCGGTAAAGAGGAGTATGCGCTTGCCTTGTTTCATCATCAATGCCTGTGAGGTCTCTTTAATCACCCTGTGTCATTTCGATCGAAGGAAAAATCTTGTCCTTACCGCAAATGACGAAAGGGATCTTAAGATTTCTCAATCGCTTCGCTCATTCGAAATGACAGCAAAGTCTCCCCTTTTTAAAGGGAGAGCTAGAGGGATTTTT
>DATJBN010000303.1:0-5268 GCA_035515335.1 Syntrophales bacterium
CAGGAAATATTTTCTCTGGTCGAAGAGCTCGCCTGCGCGGTTGATTGCCGGGATCATGATATCGTCGAGAAGCGCGGAGGGGCTTATCCCTGCCTCAAGGGCCTTGTCCACGAGGCCCGTTATATTATCCCTGTTCCCCTCCAGTATCGCCCCGTACACATTCTGCTCGGGAGCGGCTGAGACCGTCTCCTGGGCAGGCTCTTCTGTTTTGGTCTGTCCGGAGAAATATCGGATATACGCCGCCGCATCCCGGTCCTTTTGCATGAAGACGTCACCGGCCATCTTCAGTTTCATCAGTTCGGCGTCGGCTGGATTTGCGATCACCATGGAGAGTCCTGCAGCCTGGGCCATGGCGAGGAAGGCAGCGTTCATCACTTTCCTCTCCGGCATGCCGAAGGATACATTGGAAAGGCCGAGAACGGTCCTGCACTTGAAGCTGTCCGTGCACCAGAGAACGGTGGACAGCGCCTCCGTGACCGCACCGGGGTTCGAGGCCACGGTCATGACCAGGCCGTCGGCTACGACATCATCTTTGGAAAAACCGACGCGGCCGGCGGCCCGGAATACTTCCTTTATTATCTTTTTTCTTCCGGTCGCTTTTTCCGGTATCTCGTTATCCGCAATTGGAAGAAGTATAAACATGGCGCCGTACTTCGCTGCAACGGGAAGTAGATTCTTCAATTTCCTCCGTTCACCGGAAATAGAATTTATGAGTGCTCGGCCCGGATATATGCGGAGAGCAGCCTTGATCGTGTCCACATTGGGCGAATCGATAACGAGGGGTAGGGAAGTGCAGGAGCACAGGAGATTGATAACCTTCTTTGCCGTGTCTACTTCATCGATTGCGTGGACCCCTACATTCACGTCGAGGAGGTCGGCCCCCTGTGCCTCCTGCTCCTTTGCCATCTGCCTCACTATGTCCGTCTTGCCTTCGAGAAGTTCCTTCTGCAGAGCCTTCTTACCCGTCGGGTTGATTCTCTCGCCGATAATTATGAGAGGACTCCTGTCGTCGAATATTCTGTAAGACCTGGCAGAGCTCACGGCGCTTATTGATCTTCTCACCGGTGCAAGAGCCCGAGACTTCCCTATCTTCTTCTTCAGGGCGGCGATATGTTCAGGCGTTGTGCCGCAGCATCCGCCGATCAGGTTTACTCCTGCCGCCGCGAGTTTCCTTCCCCAGGATGCAAAATCACCGGGACCCATATCGTAGAGAGTCTCTTTACCTGAGAGCCTCGGCATGCCCGCATTCGGTTTCGCCACCAGCGGAACCGTGGCGTGCGGTTTCATGGCGGCGATCAAACCCAGCATTGCTTCGGGCCCCGTCGAACAGTTGCATCCAACTGCATCGGCACCGAGGCTTTGCAGTGTGATGAGGGCGGCGACAGGGTCAGTGCCTCCCAGGGTGTACCCGTTCGTCTCGTAGGTCATGGTGACCATGGTGAAACAATCGGCCAGCTCCTTCACGGCGAGGAGCGCGGCACGCGCCTCCTGTATGTCCATCATGGTTTCTATGACGAAGAGATCAACACGGCCTGCGAGAAGGCCGCGGACCTGTTCTTTGAAAATTTCGACCGCGTCTTCAAACGGGAGGTCGCCGAAGGGCTCCACGAAATATCCCGTCGAGCTGATGTCTCCGGCAATAAGCGCCTTGTCGCCGACGGCGCACCTTGCGAGAACGGCAAGTTCCTTGTTTATCTTTCGGACATCTGTAAAACCGTACTGGCCGAGCTTTATTCTGTTCGCGCCGAAGGCACAGGTATAGATGATGTCGGACCCCGCCTCCTTATAGGACCTGTGTATGTCCTCGATTGCTGTGGGGTTGTCCAGACACCACACTTCCGGGCACATCCCGGACGGCATGCCCCGCTTCTGCAGCTCCGTGCCTGTCGCTCCGTCGAGGAGGACGACCCTGCTTCTTAGAAGGCCGATGATTTTTTTTCTTTTATCCAAGTTGTTCCTGTTTGCAGACGTATCGCTATTGAAACAATTTTCTACCTTATAATATCAGCATTCGGCAATAGCAAGACAATATAACGTTGGAGTGTTTTTTGCTGAAACAGGATCACCTCATGCGTTTCGCGCTTTTACGCCGGAGATGGCAGTGACGGACATTTCCGGGATGAGGTTGCAGTTTTCCGTGATTTTTACACCTATCTTGTCAAGCTGCAGAAGGCGGTACATGTTCTGTTGTGCCGAAAGGAATAAATCGCCGTAGCCTGCGGAATAACGCTTCGTAAGGAGCCTCCTGTTTTCTCTCCTTAAGGTCTGGTTGAAGTAATCCATGATCCAATCGAGGGCGGAGTCGACGATCTCGCTTGACGCGGCATCGAGCACAATGCCGCGGGTGACGTTCTCACCGCTTGCATCTTCCTCGATTGCGCGCATGATCTCACTTCCTGCCGTCGCTCCCATAAGAACCGTCTCGGCACAGCCGGCAAGGAATCTCGCCAGCTGCTCACTCTCAAATTCTGCGCCGCCCTTAAGAACGATCTTCCCGCCCTTTATCTCTTCCACCGGCACGCGGAGGCCCGCACCCTTCAAGCGTATGAGAGAGACCGCATCCTCGATGTAACGCTCTATCTCTTCCTTATGACCGGGAGGAATTGAGGTGACGCCTTTTACGAACCCGAGACGCCTGTAAATATTCTTGCGCGGTGTCGGTATCGCTATGGAGTCAAAAAAAAGGACGGAAGCCATGACGGATATTGTAAGAACCTTCCTTTGAGCGGGTCCTGGCCGCCTCGATTACAGTTTTTTCTTCGCGATATGTTTCATTAAACCGCCGTCGTTGACAAGCTCCTGCATGAACGGCGGGACGGGTTCAATATGCAAGGGAGGCTTTTTGCCTCCTATGATTGCGATCGTTCCGTTGTCGCCGTCGACATCGATCACGTCGCCTTCGGACACTATATTCCAGAGGTCCTTAGATTCAAAGATTGGGAGGCCGATGTTGAAGGCATTCCGGTAGAATATGCGGGCAAAGCTCTTTGCGACAATGCAGGAGATGCCGGCAGCCTTGATCGCGATTGGCGCATGCTCCCTCGATGAGCCGCAGCCGAAATTTTCGCCTCCAACGATGATGTCTCCTGCACTCACCTTCTTTACGAACTCGGGATCGGCATCTTCCATGCAGTGGGCGGCGAAAAACGCGGGATCGGTCGATACCAGATAGCGCGCCGGAATGATTGCATCGGTATCAATGTTGTCGCCAAATTTCCAGACCTTCCCTCTGAACTTCATAAAATATTTCCTCTGAACCCTGTCCCCTGATCCCTGTACTACAATTCGTCCGGACCGGCAATGTGTCCCAGGACAGCCGATGCTGCGGCAATAGCGGGGCTGGCAAGATAGACCTCGCTGCCGGTGTGACCCATCCGGCCCACGAAATTCCTATTCGTCGTGGACACCGCTCTTTCGCCTTCAGCGAGCACTCCCATATGACCGCCGAGACACGCACCGCAGGTAGGCGTACTCACTGCTGCATGGGCATCGATAAATATTTCTATGAGACCTTCCTTGAGGGCCTGTCTGTATATGTTCTGGGTGGCGGGCACGATGATCAGACGGACACGGCGCGCAGCCTTTCTTTGCTTCAGTATTCCCGCTGCAATCCTGAGATCCTCTATCCTGCCGTTCGTACATGACCCTATGACGACCTGATCGATGTCGACCTTACCCACTTTGCTTATGCCCTTCACGTTAGAAGGTATGTGGGGAAATGCCACCTGCGGCTCGATCTTACTTACATCTATATCGACGACACTTGCGTAATGAGCGTCAGGGTCGGAGCCGTAAAACATGTAAGGCCGCTTTGCCTTCTCCGCCACATAGGCCTTCGTCACGTCGTCGGGGGCGAAGATTCCATTCTTTGCGCCCGCTTCAATAACCATGTTGGCGATTGTCAACCTGTCTGCCATACCGAGCTGCCCTACGGTCTCGCCGGTGAACTCCATCGTCTTATAAAGCGCGCCGTCAACCCCTATGCGGCCGATGATGTAGAGGATCAGGTCTTTGCCGGAAACCCATTTTCTCAGCTTGCCGGAAAAGACGATCTTCATAGTTTCGGGGACTTTGAGCCAAACCTCGCCCGTAATCATCGCCGCCGCAAGGTCCGTGCTGCCCATGCCGGTTGCAAATGCGCCCAGTCCGCCGTACGTGCACGTATGGCTGTCTGCGCCGATGACAAGGTCGCCGGGAAGTACGATTCCCTGTTCGGGAAGAAGGGCATGTTCGATACCCACCTCACCCACGTCATAATAGTGGGTCAATTCCTGCTCGCGGGCGAAATCTCTGATCAACTTGCATTGCTGGGCGGAATCGATGTCCTTGTTGGGTGTGAAGTGATCGGGTATGAGAACCACTTTATTCCGATTGAAGACCTTGACGCCCCCGGCCTTCTTGAATTCATTAATGGCTATGGGCGCCGTGATATCGTTGCCGAGGGCGATATCGACTTCAGCGTTTATCAGCATCCCCGGATGTATCTCTTTGAGATCCGTATGGTGGCACAGAATCTTTTCTGTGATTGTCATTCCCACGTTCTTAACTCTCCCGTTTAATACAAATATTTTCTACACCATTACCCATGTTTATTCAACCTTAACCTTCTTCACGTCGCCTTTCATGAACTCGAGACGATTGAGGGCGTTGATGTATGCCTTGGCGGATGCGACGATCACGTCGGGCTCCGCCCCGCGCCCTGCTACCGAACGCCCGTTAAACTTGAGCTGAACCACGACCTCTCCCAACGCGTCAGCGCCACCGGTGATAGCGGAAACCGCATATTTCAACAGATGGTAATCGGTCTTTGTTATCTTTCTGATGGCTGCAAATGTCGCATCTATGGGCCCGACGCCGAAACCTGCGTCTTGGACGACCTTTCCATCGACCTCCATCTGCATGGTAGCAGTGGGCACGGCGACATTTCCGCTCACCACGTTAAGATATATGAGTTTGTACTTCTCGGCGATCCTGTAGACTTCCTCGTAAACAATAGCCTCCAGGTCTTCGTCAAATATCTCCTTCTTCACGTCGGCCAGTTCCTTGAACCGGACAAAGACTTTTTTCACGTCCGCCGCGTTCAGCTTATAGCCCATCTTCTTGAGATGTTCGGAAACGGCATGCCGTCCCGAATGCTTGCCAAGAACGAGGTGCGTTCCGGAGATGCCTACAGACTTTGGCGTCATGATCTCGTAAGTGGACTTCTCTTTGATCAATCCATCCTGGTGGATTCCGGATTCATGCGTAAAGGCGTTGGTGCCTACGATT
>DATJBN010000304.1:0-7561 GCA_035515335.1 Syntrophales bacterium
GGCATCGGTGCGCTGACCGGTTCCATCTACCTTGCATCGCGTCGGACCATTCTTGGCCTGGGGCGAATCATTTCTATTGCTTCCGCCATTTTCGGTGCCGGCGTCATCCTCTTTTCTTTCTCGACAATCCTCGTCTTTTCCCTTCTCATGATGTTTGTCGCAGGATTCGGCATGATAGTTCAACTGGCATCCTCCAACACGATCCTGCAGAGCATCGTCGATGAAGACAAGCGGGGACGGGTGATGAGTATATATGCGACTTTCCTTTTTGGCATGGCGCCCATCGGCAGCCTCATAATGGGCGCCCTTGCCTCCTGGATAGGCGCCCCCAATACCCTTATCATTAGCGGGTTTACATGTATCATAGGCGCACTCTTCTTTGCAGTTAAGCTTCCCCGTATCAGGAAGGAAGTCCGTCCGATCTATGCCAGAATGGGCATCATCTCCGAAGTCGAATGACATGTCCCCATGCATCCGGGCTCAAAAAAAAATGGAAAATTGTATTTAACTATACTATACTGAAATTTAGAATCTTTTGAAATTACTTGAGGTGTTTATGAGGTTTGATATCGCGAAAGACGGCAGTGGCCTTGTTTACGAGATACGTCAGATCGTAAACGTGGCCAATAAATTGAAAGAGTATGGTATAGAGGTAATCTGGGAGAACATCGGAGACCCCATCCATAAGGGGGAAAAGATTCCCGAGTGGATGAAGGAGGTGCTCATCGAGGTTCTCAGGAACGATCTCTCCTACGGATACTGTCCCACCAAGGGCGTTGACGAAACCCGCGAGTTTTTGGCGGACAGGATAAACAAGAATGGTCATGTTCAGATAACACCGGAAGATATAATCTTCTTCAACGGCCTTGGCGATGCAATTGCACGCGCATACAGTGCGATCCGGGTTGATGCAAGAATCATAATGCCGGAGCCCACATATTCCACGCATCTACTTGCAGAGGTGCTCCACGCGTCGTTCCCGCCGAATACGTACCGGATGAATCCTTACAGGGATTGGGCGCCGGACATCCGCGAGCTCGAACAGAAGGTAAGGAGCTATAAATCAATCGTGGGGATTCTTGTTATCAACCCTGATAATCCGACAGGGTTCGTCCATTCTGCGGAGACGCTTGAGCAGATAGTGAGGATCGCGAGGGAGTATGATCTATTCCTCATCTTCGACGAGACCTACATCAATATCGTGTACAACGGAAAGAAGACGGTTCATCTTTCTGACATAATCGAAGACGTGCCGGGCATGAGCATGAACGGCATATCGAAGGAGTTCCCCTGGCCCGGGTCACGGTGCGGCTGGATGGAAGTTTACAACGTGCATAAAGACGAGAAATTCGAGCGGTACTTCAACACTATAGTCAATCAGAAGATGTCCGAGGTCTGTTCGACCACGCTGCCGCAGATGGCCATTCCGAAGATCATGAACCATCCCGAGTATCAGAAATATCTTAACTCTCGCATAAGTCACTACGAAAAGCTCTCCAACATCGCTTACGAAAGTCTCAAGGATGTCCCCTATCTTATCGTGAACAGGAGCAATGGAGCGTTCTATATGTCGGTCGTTTTCAACGAGGCATCGCTTAACGACAGGCAGACGCTTCCCATCAAGCAGAGGGAGATCAGGGAGCACGTTGAGAATCTTGTCTCTGAAAAGATAGAGTATGACAAACGGTTCGTTTATTACCTCCTGGGGTCGACGGGGATTTGCGTTGTTCCTCTCACATCCTTCTTTACTTCCGTACCAGGATTCAGGATGACGCTGCTTGACAGAGACGCGGATAAATTTGAGTATGTCATGAAGACGCTCGCCGAGAAGACCGTCGAATATATCGAGTCTGCGCAATAAACGCACTTCTTCTTAGTGAAGAGGGGGCATGCAAATGCGTGTCCCCTCTTTCTTGCCAAACCTGAACATCTTTCCACGACATCATTTAATCAGTCGCCTGTGCATCTTGTGGATTGCGATGGGGAAAAAAACGATGCATGAAACGACAAAATAGAAGAACCCCGGGAGCAGCGATCTGTCGACTATCCCCAGACTCAGAGACCTCGTCAGATTCACCATGTGTGTGAGCGGCAGGAGTATGGCAATATTCTGAGCCCACCCGGGCAGATTCTCGACGGGGAAGAATGTGCCGCTGAAGAGGAACATGGGCGTGATGAAGAGAAACACGGGCAGGTTGAAAAGTTCTATGTTGGCCACAATCGCTGTAAATATCATCCCTATGGAACCGAACGCTATGCCTCCGAGCAGAGAAAGGGGGATGATCAAGAGACCCTCGGGGTAGCGGATGAGTCCGAAGAGACTTATTACGGCAAGCATGATTGCCGTCGCAATGACCGATTTTGTTGCTCCCCACATTATCTCCCCGGTGATGATTTCTTCAAGAGAGAGCGGCGTCGCCATCATGGCGTCAAATGTCTTCTGATAATACATGCGCACGAAGGAGGCATAGGTATTCTCGAAGAAGGCGTTGTTCATAATGTTGATGGCAAGGAGCGCCGGTGCTATGAAAAGCATGTACGAGATTTCGGAGCCCCGATAACTGACGTTGCCGACGAGGGCACTGAGGCCGACTCCAAAAGCAACCAGATAGAAAAATGGTTCGAGGAGCGGAGGTACAAAGCTTATCTTCCAGTTCTGACGGTAAACAACTAGATTTCTCTCCCATACCCGCAGAAACCGCGCGGATAGATTGACAGATATGGTTTCCTTCATTCCCTGAGCTCCCTTCCCGTCAATTTCAGGAATACGTCTTCGAGTGTTGCCATGCGCATGATGCAGCCTTCCTTGCAGTATTCGCTGCTGATCTCGCGGAAGAGTGCATTGCCGTCTTCGGTACTTATGATCAGACGGTGGCCCAGGTCTTCGTGTTCCAGATTTCTCAGTCTGACGAATTGCCGCAGGCCTGGGGGAGGCTCGAGAACCTCTATGATGTCATGGCCCACGTGCTCTCTTATGAGATCGAAAGGTCTCCCCTCGACGAGTATTCCTCCGTGATCCATGATAATCAGGCGGTCGCACAGCCGGGCCGCCTCATCCATATTGTGGGTGGAGATCAGAATGGAAAGGCCCCTTGCCTTGAGTTCGGCGAGCCGTTCCCAAACCTGATGCCGTGACTGGGGGTCCAGTCCTGTCGTCGGCTCGTCCAGTATCAAGAGTTCCGGAGAATTAAGAAGTGATCTCGCCAGAACCAGGCGACGCATCATGCCTCCGGAGAGTTCCATAACACGTGCATCGCTCTTGTGCTCGAGGGCCATGAATTTGAGCAGACTCGCCGCCTGTGACTGTGCTACACCGAGAGGCATGTCGAAATAGCGGGAGAATATCTCCAGGTTCTGTCGTACCGTCAGGTCGGGGTCCAGGTTGTTGTCCTGATGGCAGACTCCCAGTCTCGATTTGATGGTACGGGCATTCTGAGTTATATCTAGACCGAACACATAGAGATTGCCGCCTGTCATCGGAGAGAGGCCGTAGATCATGCGGATGGTTGACGTCTTCCCTGCACCGTTCGGTCCCAGAAACCCGAAACACTCCCCATGGGAAACACTGAAAGAGATATTATTCACAGCCACTAATTCACCGAACTCTTTCCTCAAGGCGACCGCTTCGACAATCGGGGCCGCCGATGATTGTTCGGGGCTATTTTTTCTGGCCACCTTCATTCTTCTTATTCCTTACGTACATCCCGCCGCTTAAATGAATTGTAAGTATCAGTTTAATGTGCTACTTATCCGTCCGTATTTAATATGTTATATCAGATCGGTACTTGTCTTAAAACATAAATCGGCGCGAGACTCTTTTGTGCGGTCCTGACGCAGGAGGAAGAAGCATGTCTGGCTTACTCGAAGAAACGCTGGCGAAATACAACAGGGGCCTTGTGTTCGTCTACACGGGAAACGGCAAAGGTAAGACCACCGCCGCCATGGGGCAGGCACTGCGAGCAGTGGGACATGGCCTGAAGGTGCTGGTAATCCAGTTCATGAAAGGGAAGAAATACGGTGAGGTACTGGCATGCGAGCAATTTCTTCCCGGTATAACGGTGTGCCCATGCGGACTCGACAGCTTTGTAATGAGGGAGAAGCCCGCCCCTGTTGACATTGAACTTGCCGGACAGGGATTGAACCTTGCCAAGAAGGCCCTTTCCTCCGGCGAATACAACATGGTCATTCTCGATGAAATAAATGTTGCCCTGGACTTCGGACTGATCTCGGTAAGAGATGTTGTGGAGATGGTGAAAGGGAGGGCTGCGTCTGTAGACGTGATAATGACGGGAAGGTACGCCCCGCCCGATATCATCGAGATTGCCGATACGGTGAGTGAGATGAAAGAGGTCAAACATCATTATACGGCCGGTTTGAAAGAGAGGGCTGGCATAGAATACTGATTGAGGAGACCGAATGCGAAATGGACGGGCGGCGAGGCTGATGAAGAAGACCCCGAGAGATGAGCTGTACACACGCATAAGGGCGCTGCAGATGCGCATGGAGCGTGACGGGATGGACGGCGCCCTGATTGTTCAGAATGCCGACCTCTTCTATTTTACTGGGAGTGTGCCCCAGGGGTATCTGTTTGTGCCGTGTTCAGGGAAACCTATCCTTTTCGTGCGCAGGAACATTGACCGCATCCGGAACGAGTCGGAGCTCGAAGAGATCATCGCCGTCGCCGGCCCCAAGGAACTGCCCGCGATACTCGCGGAACGCGGCTATCAGGGCTTGAAGAGGATTGGCATGGAGCTCGACGTCCTGCCGGTCAATACATATCTCCGTTATCTGCAGGTGATGAAGCCCGCCGAGATCGTTGACATCTGGCCCTCCGTTCAGGCATTGAGGGCCGTGAAGTCTGACTACGAGATAGGGCTCTTGAAGGAAGTCGCCGTGCTCGCTGATTTCATCGTAGCCACCTGCAGGAACAATCTCCGCGAAGGGATTGCCGAGATAGAGCTTGCGGCGACGATTGAGGCCGCGGCCAGGGTGCGGGGCCATCAAGGTTTCATGCGCACGCGGGCATTCAATCAGGAGGTCTACTGGGGACATCTGATGTCAGGTCCCGATGCAGCGGCCTTGAATTTAGTCGAGAGCACGACGGGCGGATACGGTCTTTCCAATGCGTTTCCGCACGGTGCGGGATGGAGGACCATAAGAAGCCGTGAGCCGGTCATCTGCGATATCGGCGGAATCATGTACGGATACTGCGTGGATCAGACGCGCACGCTCGCAATCGGCTCCCTTCCCGATAAACTCGATAGCGCTTACAAGGCCTCTCTCGATATCCACAACAGACTCGCAAGGATGATTGCACCCGGTCTTTCTGTCGGTGAACTGTTTTCAGAAGGTGAGCGGATGGCGGAGACGCACAACCTGCAAAACCATTTCTTAGGCTATGGAAAACTGCGGCTGGCGTTCTGCGGGCACGGTGTGGGTATAGAGCTCGATGAGTTTCCGGTTCTTCTGAGAGGAGGAAGAACGATCCTTGCTCCGGGCATGACGATTGCCGTTGAACCGAAGTTCAACTTCCCCGGCGAAGGGGTTGTCGGTGTTGAAGACACCTTTGTCGTCACGGAAGAGGGAAGCCAGAAGTTGACCAATGCGAGCTACGTTGTAGACGTAACCCAAGGGTGATGGGCGTAAGATGACGAAGCAAGAAAAGCCTGTCAATGAAATAATCTCAATGCTCCGGAAGCAGGGGGCTTCGGCTGCGATGAAGATGAAGATTGCCGACATCGTCGTGGACGAACGGGTACGCCTGAAGTGTCGGGTTCCGGTGTGCGACTCTTACGGAAAGAACCTCATGTGTCCCCCCTTCGTGCCGACCGTAGCCGAATTTCGCGAGACGGTACGAAATTACGAACAGGCGATCCTCGTGCAGGTGGAAGCGGAGCTCAAGGAAGCGCCCGCGAGGCCTGCGGAAGAGGTATTCCTTCCCGCCCGGAAACTTCACGGCATCATAAATCTCGGTGAAAGAGAGGCCTTCACCAAAGGGTTTCGCTTTGCAGCGGGATTTATCGGAGGCTGCTGTCGCCTGTGTGATGAGTGTGTGGCAGCGGAGGGCGGCACGTCGTGCCGATTCCCGTTCAAGGCCCGTCCCTCCATGGAGGCCATGGGGATTGATGTTACAGCGACCCTCGAAAAGGTCGGGCTTTCTCTCTCCTTCCCGATTACGAACAAGGTAACGTGGACGGGACTCATTCTTTTGTAGGGAGTGCGGCTGTAAAATGCGGCTCGTGCGCGAGGGGCAAGGAATACCCGCCTGTATGTCAATTATGAAACCGGAAGTACATTCTCAAGGACAATCGCTATGAAGATAAAATTTATGGGTGCGGCGAGGACGGTGACCGGCTCCTGCTATATCATTGAAGCGAGGGGCCATCGATTCGCGGTTGACTGCGGCATGCATCAGGGAAATGCGGAGATCGATAAAAGGAACTGGGATGTTGATATCTATCAGCCCGGCCGGATAGAATTCTTTCTTATAACCCACGCCCACATCGACCATTCAGGTTTATTGCCGCGGATTGTAAAGAAGGGATTCAAAGGAAAGATCTACACCACCCCTCCCACCAAGGATCTCTTGAAGATACTCCTTCTCGACAGCGCCCATATCCAGGAAATGGAGGCGCAGTGGAAGACCAAGAAGCATCTCCGCAGGGGAGAAGAAAAGGCAAAGCCGCTTTATACGGAAAAGGACGCAGAGGCCGTTTTTCCGATGTTCGACACGGTTTCCTACGGTGAAGTCCTCGAGCCCTTTGCCGGACTCAAGGTTATTTTCAGAGACGCGGGACATATACTGGGAGCGTCGCTGATCGAACTTTACGTAGAAGAAGGCGGAGTGGAACTCAAACTCGTTTTTTCCGGCGACATAGGGCGTCCTGCCCAACTTCTCATGGAGGATCCGAGTGTCGTCGACACCGCCGATTTTCTCTTCCTCGAGTCAACTTATGGCGACCGCGACCATAAGAACGAGGATGACAGCCTCAACGAATTGGCAGAGGCGATTGCCTACAGTTACAAGAACAAAGAGAAGGTCATCATCCCAGCCTTTGCCGTTGAGCGCACACAGGAGATGATGTACTGCCTGTACCTTCTGTCAAAGGATGGTAGGCTGCCTCCCGATATGCCTGTCTATCTTGACAGTCCTCTCGCCATCCAGGCAACGGAGGTCTTTCGCCGCCACACCGCATACCTCGACGACGATACGAGGGAACTGATAAAGAGAGGAGAGGATCCCCTCCGTCTCCCGCAATTGCACTTTACACCCACCACCGAGGAATCAATGGCCATAAACAGCCTTCCCGGTCCGGCGATTGTGATTTCCGCAAGCGGTATGGCTGACGCGGGGAGGATAAAACATCACCTACGTCACAATCTATGGCGGGAAGGGGCGAGCATCGTGTTTGTGGGTTTCCAGGCGCAGGGAACGACGGGACGGAAGATTGTGGATGGTGCAAAGAAAATTCATCTCTTCAACGAAGATGTTGCAGTCAGGGCCAGGGTCTTTACGATAAACGGCTTTTCCGCACACGCCGGACAGAGTCAGCTTCTCGAT
>DATJBN010000305.1:0-31859 GCA_035515335.1 Syntrophales bacterium
CGCGAAGGAAGTCGGCATCTCCGTAAGCGATGCCGAACTTTCGAAGGCAATTGCAGAAATCAAAGAAAGCTACGCCGCCGACGGCGGTTTAGACAAGGTCATTGCTGCACGCAACGTCGACTACGGCCAGTGGAAGCAAGAGCTGAAGAAGAGGATGATTCTGGAGAAGCTGATTGCCTCCGAGGTTAATGCGAAGGTCCAGGTGAGAGAAGACGAAGGGAGGATCTACCGTAGAGAGCACAGGGGGCCGTATGCCCCGGAGAGAAGGGTACACGTCGCCCAGATCGTTGTGAGGGAGAAGGAAAAGGCGGACGCCATACTCAAGAGGTTGATGAGAGGCGAAGATTTTGGTAAGGTCGCCAGGGAAGAATCGATAGGTCCTGAGGCGGCGAGCGGCGGCGAGCTGGGTTTTGTGAGCCAGGGCTACATGCCGGAAGAGATCGATGCTGCCATCTTTTCGCAGAAGCCGGGAGAAGCAGGTCCGGTCATAAGAAGCCCGTTTGGATATCACATTTTCAAGATCATTGAGAAAGAAGCAAGGGCGAGGAAAGGATGGGACGCTATAAAGGAACAGGTTCTTGCGGACTTGAGGAAAAAGAAAGAAGAGCAAGCATACGCGGAGTGGCTGGCCATCCTGAGGTCGAAGGCAGCAATTAAGATTAACAGGGACCTTCTGCAAAAAGACACGGTCTCCCCAACTACAAAGCAAAGCGGCGAGGTATGACGGTGAAGAGATCAAGGATATGGATATATATCATGATCGCGGCGGGGTTGTTCCTGGCATCTTCCGCCCCTGCGGAAATCATGGAAAGAATCGTCGCGGTTGTGAACGGCGAAGTCATAACATTGTCCGAACTGAATGCCACTTTTGAACCTGTCATGAAGAGGATCGAGGAGGGATACAAAGGCCCGGACAAGGATAAAGTGATCTTGGAGAACAAGACGCTGCTCTTGAACAAGATGATCGAGAATATGCTGATCGATCAGGAATCGAAGAAGTCCCATATCATAGTAAAGGACGAGGAGGTCAACGAAACGATCAATGACTTCCTCACCCGCAGAAAGCTGAAGATGGATGACTTAATCAATGAGCTGGCTAAGGACGGATCCACCCTCGAGGCGCACAAGAAGGAGGTCAAGGGACACCTCCTCCGCAATAGACTGCTCAGACGCGAAATAAGGTCCAAGGTCGCTGTTACAGAAGAAGAGATAGGCGATTATTACCGAAAGAACATTGAGTCCTATGAAGGAAAAGAGGCCGTGCGGATCAAGCAGATTTTGATTCTATTTCCGAAGGGTGCAGACGAGACCGCCAAGGCCAAGATACGGGAACAGATGGAGGCAATCCATAAACGTCTGATTGCTGGAGAGCAGTTTGAAATAGTCGGCGTAAGCGTAAGTAACGACCAGGGCCCCTTCAGGGCGACGGCCAGCGATCTCGGGTTCATTGAGAAGGGGTCGATGCTTCCCGCCGTGGAGAGCGTGGCCTTCGGCCTCAAGACAGGCGAGATCAGCAAGGTGATTGAGTCACCGGTAGGCCTCCACATACTCGTAGCTGCCGACAGAAGGGGTGCAGGAATAAAGCCAATCGAATCCGTGCGGGAGGAGATCAAGGCGAAGCTTGAAGAAGAAAAGATGGAGAAGAAGTACGACGAGTGGATGAACGACTTGAGGAAGAAATCCCTCATCGAGATAAAGCTGTAACGATCAGCTCCTTCTTATAAAATCCAGTCGATAGAGTAATGAGCCATATAAAAATAAAAGGAGCGTCACAGCATAACCTAAAAAACATCAATGTCGATATACCGAGGGACAAGCTGGTCATCATAACCGGGGTCAGCGGATCGGGCAAGTCCTCCCTCGCCTTCGACACGATCTATGCCGAGGGACAGCGACGGTACGTGGAATCTCTGTCTACCTATGCGAGGCAGTTCATCGGCCAGATGGACAAGCCCGACGTCGAATCGATCGAGGGCTTGTCTCCCGCCATAGCCATCGAGCAGAGGACGGCAAGCCAGAACCCCCGTTCCACCGTGGGAACGGTAACGGAGATATACGACTACCTCCGCCTCCTCTACGCAAGGATCGGAGTCCCCCACTGCTACAAATGCGGAAAAGAGATCAGGTCGCAGTCCGTCGACATGATGCTTGACAGCATTCTCGCCCTCCCCGAAAAGACGAAGATCAGCATCCTTGCCCCGATAGCGAGAGGCAAGAAGGGAGAATTCCAGAAGGAGCTGAAGAAGCTTCAGAAGGACGGCTTTGTCCGTGTGCGGATCGACGGTGAGCTCCGCGAGCTCGGCGAAGATATTGCGCTCGACAAGAACAAACGCCACACCATCGATGTTGTCGTCGACAGGCTGATTGTCAAGGAAGGGATAAGGAGGCGACTCCGGGATTCCCTGGAAATCGCCACTCGTCTTTCGGACGGACTGGTTCGTGTTGATGCAGCCGGGGGAGATGAGATTCTCTTCAGCGAAAAATATGCCTGCCCCGAATGCAACATCAGCATGCCGGAGCTGGCTCCGCGTAATTTCTCCTTCAACAGTCCCTATGGTGCGTGCCCGGATTGCGACGGCCTCGGCACCAAGATGTACTTTGACGATAATCTGGTTGTCCCCGACCGGGAAATGTCCGTCCGCGAGGGCGCCATTGCACCATGGTCGGGGAGGAGCTCCGTTTACCACCACCAGATGCTCGACGCATTGTCGCAGCATTACCATTTCGACATGAACACCCCCTTCAATCAGTTGCCGAAGGAGATCCAGTCCGTACTCCTTTACGGATCGGAAGGTGAACTGATCCGCTTCTATCTTGACAGAGGCGGCCGGCGTTTTTTTTACAGCAGGCCTTTTGAGGGCATCATGAGGCAGCTTGACCGGCGCTATGAAGAAACAACCTCCAATTCGGTGAGGATGGACCTGTCGCGCTACATCAACCTGCAGGAATGTCCGACCTGCCACGGTTCACGCTTGAAGAAAGAGAGCCTCGCAGTCACTATCGAGGGCAAGAATATATACGACCTGTGCAGGCTCTGTATAAAGGATTGTCTCGCCTTCTTCGAACATCTGACGCTGTCGAAGCAGGAAGCGCTGATCTCGGAGCGCATTCTCAAGGAGATCAAGGAGAGACTTCAGTTCCTGGCCGACGTGGGCATCGATTATCTCATGCTGGCGCGCTCGTCCGGCACACTTTCCGGCGGCGAGGGCCAGCGCATCAGACTTGCGACCCAGATCGGTTCCGGTCTTGTCGGCGTCCTCTATGTCCTCGATGAGCCGACGATCGGCCTCCATCAGCGGGACAATGCAAGACTGATTACGACCTTGAAGCGGCTGAGAGACATGGGAAATACCGTCCTTGTCGTGGAGCACGATCCGGCCATGATGATGTCCTCTGATTATATTATCGACATGGGGCCGGGCGCGGGATTCGACGGAGGCGAAGTCATATTCGAGGGTACGCCTGCGGAGATATGCGAATCCGAGAAGTCACTGACGGGGCTTTACCTTTCGGGGAAAATAGCGATTCCCCTTCCGGCGAAGAGAAGACCGACACCAAAGAGATTCATCCTCATCGAAGGGGCCCGTGAGCATAACCTGAAAAACATAGATATCAGGATTCCTGTCGGGCTATTCACGGCAGTGACGGGCGTCTCCGGCTCGGGAAAGAGCACGATGGTGATCGAGACACTGTACAGGGCGATGGCGAGGAGGCTCGATAACTATCAGGGAGGCATGGGGAAGATAAAGAGGATCGTCGACCTGGGAGGAATTGAAAGGGTTATCATCATGAACCAGCAGCCGATAGGACGGACACCCCGTTCCAATCCCGTGACGTACACTGGGATATTCTCCCACATCCGGGACCTCTTCACAGCACTTCCCGAATCCAGGATCAGGGGCTACAAGCCGGGACGCTTCAGTTTCAATGTGAAGGGAGGGCGCTGCGAGGCCTGCGAGGGAAACGGCCTTATCAAGATCGAGATGCACTTCCTCCCCGACGTCTATGTTACGTGCGATGTCTGTCAGGGCAAGAGGTTCAACCGCGATACCTTAGAGATCAAGTACAAGGACAAGAATATCGCCGAGGTCCTCGACATGTCTGTGAACCAGGCCCTTTCCTTCTTCGAGAACATACCAGCGATACGCGCCAAACTCCAGCTTCTCTTCGACGTCGGCCTAGGCTACATCAGATTGGGCCAGTCGGCCACAACCCTCTCCGGAGGAGAGGCCCAGCGGATAAAACTCTCAAGAGAGCTGGGGAAAAGGACGAACAGGGACACCCTCTACATTCTCGATGAGCCCACGATCGGACTTCATTCCGCAGACATTCAAAAACTCCTTGACGTGCTTCTCCGACTGGTGGATATGGGAAACACTGTAGTGGTAATCGAGCACAACCTTGATGTGATCAAATGTGCAGACCATATCATCGACCTCGGGCCGGAAGGCGGACCGGGCGGCGGACGCATAGTTTCATCCGGAACACCGGAGGAGGTGGCGGGCAGCGAAGAGTCCGTAACGGGTCAATTCCTTCGCAAGGTGCTGCACTAGTACTGCTCATAGAAGATCAATCGGATGATAAAATCATTCTTCAAAAGTCTCGCAGCAAAGAACAGGGATCTGATCGTCGAGGAGGGAGAGGAAATCCGTGGGTTCATGCACCTCCTGATGAAGCGCAGAAACACGGGCCAAGAATGGACGAAAGAAGAAGCCGAGGATCTCAAGTCACACGTGAAGCGTCTTTCCCTCCATGTGCCGGTCCTGATAATGATAGCTCTTCCCTTCGGCCTTGCCCTGCTTCCTGTTCTTGCCGAGATTCTCGACAGGCGAAAGAGATCCCGCCGTCAGTGACCCTCGCTTATAGATGATATTGAGGACATGCAATGACGCACGCCGTCATTTGTATTGACGCATTTCCCCAAATTTTATAAAGTCCAAAAGAGCGGGATGATTTTGGGGGAGCCTCTTTTTGAAGCGGAGGATTCATGAAGATCAAGGTACAGGATGAGAAGATAATCATGGCCATCAAGAACCTGGAGGGTATCGATATCGTCCTTAAGTCCGTGGAAGACGCGAAGAAGGCCATGCGACTGATCCTCCGCAAGACGGAAGTTTCCCGCACGAAAGACTACGGGGGATTGAAAGACATCGCCATCAGCCGAGTCGTCGAGCATACGACAAGCGCCGTGGAATACCAGACGTATTACGAAGTGGAATTCATCCTCACCGACGACAGCTTCATCGACATGGAAATCGCCCTGATCCGCGAGCTCCAGACCATGTTTGCAAAACTATAGACCTAAATCGAACTCCTCAGACATCAATTACCATGAGATCACGGGCAATGATTAAGGGCCCGTCATATGTCTTTCTGCATTCCGCCTCAATATCCACGGTTTCGCATTCCGGATAGAAATGCGTGAGGAGAAGTTTCCTTGCGCGCCCTCGAGCAGCGATCCTTCCCGCCAGTGAGGGCGTGAGGTGGCCTTCCACCTTCATCGCATCGGGAAGGGCGGCTTCGCAGACGAGAAGGTCGGCGTCTCTTGCAAGAGAGACGGCATTCTCGCAGAGATCGGTGTCTCCCGTATAGGCAAGGGATGAGCCTTCGGGCGCCGTGACACGGTAGCCGATGCTGCTCTCTATGTGCAGCATGGGCAGCGTGTCTATCGTAAAAGCATTCTCGGCGAACTGATCCTTCACGTTTGTATCGAGCTCGATTATCTCCATCAGGACTTCCAATTCAATCCAGCTGCCGTACACGGAGCGAAGTCCTTCATAAAAGTTGCGAAGACCACGTGCCCCGACAACCTTAAAAGGTATACGGCGGCGGTACGCCTCCGGATACTTGGTCGCAAAGAGGAAGGATACGAATTCACCGGTATGGTCCGGATGGAGGTGGCTGAAAAAGATATGGGATACCTGTGATATGCTGTATCCTGCTTCCAGGAGGCGCCGCATCGTCCCAGGGCCGAGATCGAAGAGAAGAAGTTTGCCGGATATCTCAAGGGCAAAAGAAGATGAGCTTCGCTCAAGCGATGGCACGCAGGTTCCTGATCCCAGGATGGTCACCTTCATTCCCATACTTTCCCCCGGATGTTACTTCCGCCCTTCGCTCCCTGTGAACATTACATTTACCCCTCGCGTGCGAGGACCGTCAAATTCACAGAAGAAGACCGACTGCCACGTCCCCAGAACAAGCTCACTGTCTTTAATGAAAACAGTCTCCGATGCCCCGATAATAGATGCCTTGATGTGTGCGGCGGAATTTCCCTCTACATGCCGGTAATGGTCGCTAAGTGGAACTATCTTCCCCAGCTCCGTAAGTATGTCCCGTGGCACGTCAGGGTCGGCGTTTTCGTTGATCGTTACGGCTGCCGTGGTGTGGGGAATGAAGACATGGCAGATGCCGCTTCTGATACCGCTCTCTTTCAGCAATGCCCTGATCCGGTCGGTAATGTCGATCATCTCGGCTTTGGCATTCGTTCGTACGGTGAATTGTTTCACAGCAGTCTCCTTCCTGATAACTTCAACAAATCTGTTTCACAGGGAGGCAAAGGCCTCCCTTGCCTCTCTTACGAATGCGCGGACAAGCCGCTCGTCCTTTCTCCCGTCCGGCTCCTCAACGCCCGTGTGCGCGTCAACACCGGCGGGACGCACACGCCGGATGGCCCTGCCGACATTTTCCGGGGTGAGGCCGCCGGCAAGAATTACCGGCCTTGGGGAGATAGAAACAAGACGACGGCTCACGTCCCAGTCATGAGTCTTTCCAGTCGCACCGCATGCGCCCGTTACCGGATCATATGTGTCTGTCATGAATGCATCGACATGGGAACTAAATTCGAGAAGCGTTGATTCGATCTCCTCCGGATTATCCGCCCCCACGATGAGACTCTTGATGACAGGAAGATCCGGCGCAAGCTTCTTCAGATTGACGACCTCGGAAATGGATATGCGCCCGTGGAGCTGCACCTTCTGTGCGCCGGTTATTTTTCTCAGATCAATAATCTCCTCCGCCCTGTCAAGGTATGTAATCAGCACCGCGACTGCAGGGGATTTCAAGAGGCGGATGATCCGGGCCGCATGTTCGGCCCCAATGTCTTCCTTATGAACGGGAACACCTATGGGGAAGCCGATCTGCACTATGCCTGCCTCGACAAGCATCATGGCCTCTCTCTCATCGACGACACCGGCTATCTGAATTATTCCATCCATGATGCATGCAGGCAGTGCATACCTGCCTCTTACAGTTTCTTAATCGTGATTGTGTCAGCGCCCTTGGTCTTTGTAAGGAGCTGCGCGTCATCCAGGAGCTTGCCCACAAGATTGACGGCGCTTGCAGGAACCGGGTCGGCGCCCGTGCTCATCGGCGTCCTGCCGAAGAATATGGCGAGTGCCCTGCCCGGCGGCCAGTAGCCGATGTCTCCCACCTTGACCCTTGTGGTAGCCGTCTCATCGAGGGGGGCCTTCACAGGTATCTCGAAGTAATATTCGTCGCCCCATTCGTTCGGCCGCGCCTTGATGGGAAGCTTCCCGACGATTTCCTTCGCGCATGCCGTATTGAAGAGCTCGGCCTTCAACTCGACCCCGCCCGCGGTTATTCTCACCTTCGTAGGCATAGGCTGAATCTCCTTCTCCAAATCCGCCGCAGTAGATCATTCTGTGTTTTACAATCCGTACGCTTCCGCGAACCTGTCTATGATGTCCAAGATTTCTTCCGGCAGCCTCTTCCGGCAATTGGCGATTATGTCATCAGGCAATCGGCCGTAGAAGGCTTGAGCGATGCCTCCGGCAATACATGCCATAGTGTCGCTGTCTCCGCCCAGCGATATCGCCTTTCTCACCGCGTCTTCGAAATCCTTCGATTCGAGAAAGGCGATAATCGACTCCGGCACAGAACCCTGGCACGAAACATCGAAGCTGTAGCTCGGCCTTATTGTGTCGAGGGTACGATTGAGGTCGTAAGCAAGGCGCTTCTCTACCTCGGCCCTTATGAAATCCTTATCTTCTCCTTTTCTGGCGAAGAACACGGAGAGTGCTGTCGCCTGTGCGCCTTTTATGCCTTCGGAATGATTGTGGGTGGCGGCAGCGCTCCTTTCCGCTTCTTTGAGAACGGCATTGACTGATTCAAAAGCAAAGCCTACCGGACTCACCCTCATGGCGGAGCCGTTGCCCCAACTGTTATAGGGACCACCGGCAGGCAGGAACATCCATTGATAGAATGCGCCGCCGTAACCTGCACCGGGGTACCTTCTTCCAAATGCCCTCAAGGTGTCAGCATAGTCAACCTTTTCCAGGATTGAATAGGCTACGGCCACAGTGAGAACAGTGTCGTCCGTAAATCTCGAATGTGGACCGAAGAGGGGAAAGTCCGTCGACTTTATAGGATGGGCTTCATATACCGACCCGATGATATCACCTGCAATCGCCCCTAACATATCTTCACCGAGAAGAGACCGTATGATCTTATATCTCTACAGGCTGATCTCCAACCCCTGATGCACGGCAAAGCATTCCAGTTCTTTCCCGCTCTCCTTTATAATTCTCCGGCAATCGGTAACGATCTCATCCAAGGCTTTGTCGGAGCGCTCCTGGTTGTGATGGAACAATCCGAATCTCTTCGCGCCGGCATCGAGGGCTAGTCTCAGTGCATCACGATAGATCGAATGTCCCCAGGTCTTCGTCTTCTTCTCGTACTCCTCTTCGGTGAACTCAGCGTCGTGCACAAGCAGGTCAGCACCTGCGGAAAAATCGAGATAGGCGGCGTAATCTACCCCGCCCTCATGTTTGAAGGTAAGTTCATTATCAGTAAGGAAGACGAAACTCTTCCCGCCTTCGGAAAATCTGTATCCCATGCCCTGATTGGGGTGGCTTAGCGGAATGGAAATGATCGACATCGATTTTATTTGAAAGGCTTCCTCGCAGGCCTCATGGTAGATAATCTCCGCCCTCATGTCTTCAAACTTCACGGGGAAATTGGGAGGCGCCATTATCTTCGCGATTATCTCTCTCACGGATGCCTGGGCAAATGGGCATCCGTACATGGTGATCTTCGTTTTCTTCGAATATATCGGCTGAAAAAAAGGAAAGCCCATGATGTGATCCCAGTGGGCATGGGTGAAGATCATCGTGTAGCGGAATCGATCCTCCGAAATTAGTCTGTTGCCCAGAACTCTGATGCCGGAACCTGCGTCGATGATTATTATCTCATCATCATTCGTTCTTATCTCGACACAGGTGGTGTTTCCCCCGTATTTGAGATATTCCTTTCCCGAAACCGGAATAGAGCCTCTCGCGCCGTAGAATCTGACGATCATTGTATGTGATGCTCCGGATATTATACTGATGTGAAGACAGAGTTTGTGAAATCTACCGCGGATTTTTCCCCGTTACGGTTGGGTTTTCCGGATAGGAAGACCATTCCGTAAATGAACCCTCATAGATCCTGACGTTCGGATAATTGAAATACCATTTGAACAGGATGAATTCGTTCGTCGCCTCCCGACCGGTGCCGCACATGCAGATGATGGTCTTGTCGGGCCCAACGCCGTTTGCGGAGAGTATTGCCGATATCTCATCATCGGATTTGAGGAGGCTCTTATTCGTGTCGGTCATAAGTGATGCCCACGGCACATTGACGGCGCCGGGGATATGGCCCGGCTTGATCCAGAAGGACTGGCCTTCGTAAACGTCGGGGGGACGGGCGTCGAGGACCAGGACATCCTTGCGGTCCTTTATTGCCCTGAATTCTTCATACTCGATGTAGAAATCGGAGACGACCCGGGTGCTGAAATCGGACCGGGCAGTCTTCGGAAATTCTTTTGAGAGGGGCTTCTTCTCGTCCTTCCATTTGTCGAGACCCCCGTCAAGCACGTAAATTACGTCATGGCCAAAGCGCGCGAGGCTGTATGCCATCATCGTCTGTTCGAGACCGTCTCCCCAGCCTTTGGCGGCGCCTGTTCCGGTATATACGACAACCGGGACACCGGATTTCAATCCCGCCAGGCGAAAGACGGGCTGGATCGTCTCCCGGGGCACATATCGGGCCGGCATTCCATCGATGTATGTGCGAAGCAGACCTTCGTTGAGATAAATGGCGCCGGGGATGTGCTCCTGTATGTAGTCATGGATGTTCGGCTGAACATCCATTATTATCATCTCGCGACTCTTAAGATTATCAAGCAGCCAATCCGAAGAGATCCATTTCACGGTGCCGCTTCCATACGGGTAGGTCTTCTTCATGGTCCACCTCTCTTGGCGATCCCGGCAGAATCATACGAGCATTATAATGAAAAATAGCCCGCCCTCCTGTTCATTGTCAAGCAATTAAGTGATCATTTCGTCCGCGGATGTGCTCTACTTAAATTAAAAAAGATTTTGCATTACCGGGCAATAATGATTAAATTTTATGTTAGTAAGAAAAATAAACGGAGGTGACGACTATGAAAACCATCAAGATCAAAGGCATGACCTGCAATCACTGCGTAATGGCTGTAACCAAGGCGCTGGGAAAGATCGACGGCATCACGAATGTAAAGGTGGACCTGCAGAAAGGTGAGGCTACGTTCGACGAGGCAAAGCCGGTTGACATGGAAGTTGTGAAGCAGGGCATCAAGAAGGCGGGATATGACGTCGCCTGAAAAGACAGATTCCAAATTAACCGTTTCCGTCGGCGGCATGACGTGCGCCGCGTGCGTGCGCCGCGTGGAAGAAGCGCTGAAATCTGTGGAAGGCGTTACGGATGTAGGGGTTAATCTCGCGACAGGAAGGGCAACGATCACTCACGGCGAGACATGGGCAGGGGTCGATTCAGTCCGGGAAGTAATTACCGATCAGGGGTATGATTTTCTGGGAGTACTTGACGAAACCCGCGAAGACCCGATAACCGAAGCCAGGATGAGGGAAGCAAGGGACCTCACGATAAGATTCTCCGTGGGCGTCGTGCTCAGCATCATCATTTTCCTCGGCTCCATGCAGGAATGGTTTCCGTTTCTGGCAGGAGTTCCGAGACGGACGATGCTCGTTATTCTCTTTTTTCTCACGACACCCGTTGTCTTCTGGGTCGGGAGCAGGTTTTACATCGGTGCGATAAAGGCGGCAAAGCAAAAGACCACCGACATGAACACGCTCGTGGCCGTGGGCGCCCTTTCCGCATACTTATACTCTGCTCTCGCCACTTTCTTTCCCCAGATATTTGCCAGCGCCGAGGTAGTCCTGCACGTCTATTATGACGGTGCCGCCATGATCGTCACGCTCATAATCCTGGGTCGTCTGCTGGAAGCAAGGGCCAAAGGCAGGACGTCCGCAGCGATCAAGAAACTGATGGGGCTCAGGCCGAAGACGGCGCGCGTGGTCCGTGATGGGAAGGAAGAGGACATTGCCATAGAGGAAGTTATAAAGGGAGACATAATAATAGTAAGGCCGGGAGAAAAGGTTCCCACCGACGGCGTCGTCATCTCCGGCGGTTCCGCAGTCGATGAATCCATGCTTACCGGCGAGAGTGTGCCTGTTGCAAAGGAAGCGGGCGAGCATGTTTTCGGGGCGACGCTCAATAAGAGCGGGAGCTTCACATTTCAGGCAACGAAGATAGGCTCTGAGACGGCGCTTGCGCAGATCATCCGCCTTGTGGAAGAGGCGCAGGGCTCCAAGGCGCCTATTCAGAGGCTCGCCGATAAGGTCGCCTCGATCTTCGTGCCGGTGGTATTTGCGATAGGCATAATCACCTTCATCATCTGGTACTATTTTGTCCCCGGGCATATCTTCAGCAGGGCGCTCCTTAATTTTGCATCTGTTCTCGTGATCGCATGTCCCTGTGCGCTCGGTCTCGCAACACCGACTGCAATCATGGTGGGAACGGGCCTCGGCGCGGAACACGGAATCCTCATCAAAGGTGGAGAGAGCCTGGAGAACGCCTACAAGCTGACGACGGTGGTATTCGACAAGACCGGTACCCTGACCAAGGGAGAACTCGAGGTTACGGATGTTGTGGCGGCGCCCGGCTATGAAGGGAACAAAGTCCTTGAGGTCGCAATGTCCCTCGAGGCCGTCTCGGAACATCCCATTGCCGCCGCCATTCTGGAGAAGGGGCGAAGCATCGGCATCGCTGCCATCCCTGTTGAGGGATTCGAGGCTAAGGCCGGACTTGGAACCGGGGCGCACATCAACGGCCGTTACTGTCTTCTCGGAAACCGGAGATTCATGGAGGCAAATGAAATACCGCTTGACGGACTCGGTGAAAAAGCGGCCATTCTTGCCGGCGAAGGGAAGACTTGCGTGTTTATCGCGGATGAGAAAAAGGCAATCGGTCTTCTCGGCCTTGCCGACACACCCAGGGAATCGGCAAGAGACACCGTGACAGGCTTGAAGAACATGGGCTTGAAGGTGGCCCTCATCACCGGGGATAATGCAAACACGGGGAAGGCAGTGGGCGACTACCTCGGCATCGATCGCGTCCTGGCAGAGGTCCTGCCTGGCGACAAAGCGGCTGAGATAAGACGCCTCCACGAGGAGGGAGAGATCGTCGCCATGGTCGGCGACGGCATAAATGACGCGCCCGCCCTTGCTGCTGCCGATATCGGTATAGCAATCGGCGCAGGCACGGACGTGGCGATGGAGGCAAGCGACATAACCTTGATCAAGGATGATCTCCGCTCCGTACCAATGGCAATCAGGCTATCTCTCGAGACCGTGAAGGTGATCAGACAGAATCTCTTCTGGGCTTTCTTCTACAATGTCCTCGGTATACCGATTGCCGCAGGCGTCCTGTATCCTTTCTTCGGGATACTTCTCAACCCTCAGTTTGCGGCGGCCGCGATGGCGCTGAGCTCCGTCTCGGTGGTCAGCAATTCACTCCGCCTGCGGCGGGCAGGTTTTCTCCGCAATGCTGCGTCTGTCAAATGATATCGTCGCGGCGCTACTTTTCTTCTTCGAACCTGGGTTTATCGGCGTCGCAGATGGGACAGGTCCAACCTCCGGGAACATCCGAAAATCCTGTCCCCGGTTTGATGCCTGATTCAGGATCGCCTTTTTCAGGGTCATAGGTATATCCGCACACCGAACAGGTGTACTTCTTCTCCTGCTTTTCCCTGGCAGTCGGCGTCTGATAGGTAGGCGCTGTCTTCGGGGATTTTCCGCGCTTTACCTCGTGATAATAGGCATAGGTCATGGGCTCGTCATCTTTGAGCACGCCGCAATCGCGCACCTCACCGACAAAGATCGTATGGCTGCCGCAGTCCATCTGCTTCACCACCTCGGCCTCGATAAAGGCTATGGCGTTGTCGAGAACGATGGGAACACCCGTTTGCCCCAGTCTGAAATTTACGTTCTCGAATTTATCGATATTTCTTCCGCCCTTGAAACCGAACGTACCTATGAACTGCATGGGGACAGATTTTGATAGTACGGAGACCGCAAACTTGCGGCTTGCCTCGATGTACTCATGGGTGAGATTTTGTTTATTGATGCTTACCGCAATCGTCGGCGGGTCGGACGTCACCTGGAAATTCGTATTGGCAATCTGTCCGTTGAATCTGTCTTCTTTCCGTGAACTCACGATATAAAGGCCGTAACTCAATTTGTTGAATGCCGATTTGTCCATTTAATATTGCCGTCTCCTTTATTGCATTTTGTTGTCGCTATTCCTTAACCTCCGGTGAGGCGTTA
The DNA here is from genome assembly GCA_035515335.1 of Syntrophales bacterium. GTDB lineage: Bacteria > Desulfobacterota > Syntrophia > Syntrophales > UBA2185 > Fen-1135. The sequence goes on from DATJBN010000305.1 coordinate 13,662, forward strand.
GGATCGAAGGGGTTCGTTCTCATGGCAAACGAAAAGAGGTAGGGGAAATTCTCTCTCAGGTGATTCATGTAGCTCAGCCATTCGGAAATGAGAAGACTGTAGGCGCGCTGCATGTCCGCCGCTATGTGTTTGAGGTCTATCCCGGTAAGATTGTTTATATCGGGTCGTGATTCCAGCTCTTCCGCAAGATGGAATACAGCCATCAGGAGCCCTGTAAAGGCATCATGCTCGAGGAGGTTCTGGTTTTCCAGAAGCCGCATCATGAACTCTCGCTCCTTGACGAGCTTTTCCTTCAACGGTCCCAAGTCGCCGCCCCGGATGCTGATCGCGTAATCATATCCCTTGAGACGTTTGCTCATGTCGAGGAACTGGCGAGCAGACCATCTATTCGTGATGATGAGGTCACGCCTGATCTTCTCCGTATTGGGATCAAACCCGGAAAAGAAGCGAAGCAGGTCCTTGCCGACGACGCTGAAGAAGGAGCCGATTACCATGTTTAATCTTTCCATGATAATCTGCTTCTCTCTCAGGGCCAGGACCTTATGGATGATCAGGGTTACGAGCAGGACCTCTATGAAGACAAAGGCAATATCACCGATGAGACGGTTGAAGATGTGATATGCATCCCGGAACAGGGCGTAGTGGATGAGGTAAACGATTGCGGAAAGGGCAATAAGGGATACGCCGAGAAGGATCTGCCACCTTATATGTTTCATCTTGCAATTCCTTCCCGCCCGCTCGCCGGCCTTTCGCCGAAGATGCTTCTTCCGATCCTCACTATCGTCGCTCCTTCCTCCACCGCGACCTCGTAGTCACCGGACATGCCCATGGACAGTTCCCTCATCTCGACACGCCCTATTTTTTCATCGTTAATCATATCCTTGAGTTTCCGAAGCGAGGCAAAATAAGGCCGCGCCTGCTCGGGATCATCAAACCAGGGGGCCATCGTCATGAGACCCTGGACAGAGAGATTATCAAGGGAAGAGATATCCTTGATCAATGGCAGGGCTCCGTCGCAGGGCACACCGCTCTTTGCCTTCTCACCGCCTACATTTATCTCAATCAATATTTTCATCACGACGCCCTGCGCCGCGGCACGTTTGTTAACTTCGTGGGCGAGGTCCACCCTGTCCACCGAATGGATCATATCGAAGAGCTTTACGGCGTACTTCGCCTTGTTGCTCTGGAGGTAGCCGATCATGTGCCACTCTATCGACCTCCCCATCTTTTCAATCTTCCTCTTCGCCTCCTGGACGTAGTTTTCTCCGATAATATCAACGCCTGCCCCTATGGCCTCCATGATGCGCTCGTCATCGACTGTCTTGGTTACGGCCATAAGCCGGACTTCGGAAGCTTTCCGCCCCGCCCGCGCTGCGGCGGCAGCAATGACGCCCCTTATCTTTTCGATGTTAGCCTTTACCGTTGATTCCATTTCTCCCTCCGGCAAAGTCTATCGCCCCGATCCTTTTCAAGACATCCACGACCTCGCAAAGGGGAAGTCCCATGACATTCGTGTACGAGCCGTTTATCTCCTTTATGAAGAACGCTCCCATCCCCTGTACGGCGTAACCGCCCGCCTTGTCATAAGGCTCCGGAGATTTTATGTACCACGTCATCTCGTCTGCGGTGATGTCACGGAATCGGACTGATGATTCGACAGCGTCACTGATCTCGATGTTCTTACTATTCCGTGCAACCGTGAATCCCGTAAAGACCCTGTGAACATTCCCACTCAGTTGGCCCAGCATTTCTCTTGCCTCATCGGGTGTCCGCGGTTTGCCCAGGACTTCCCCGTTGATGATGACGATGGTGTCAGCACCCATCACCCAGGCGTTCTGATACCGTGCACATGCATCATGAATTTTCGCACGAGAAAGCCGGAGGACGTGCCCCTGCGGCGTTTCTCCTCTTACGAACCCTTCATCGACCTGGCTCGGCATGACCTCGAAAGACAATCCCAAAAGCTGCAATAGTTCGATTCTGCGGGGAGATGCGGATGCCAGGATGAAGCGGCCGTTCGTGGTCACCATCAGAGATATTCCTTCTTGCCCCTGGATTCCAGCACCTCTACGACCTTCTTTACATCCTGCGAACCGCCCCTCTTGCAGATAAGGACAGAATCTTCCGTATCTACGACGATCAGATCTTCAACGTCGAGAAGGGCTACAAGTCTCCGGCTGCTGTGTACGAGAGAATTCCTGGCATTGACGCCGAGGAAGAGGTCTCTTTGGTTTGCGGCATTCCCGCATCCGTCTTTTTCCGATGCCTCCCAAAGGGCATCCCAGGAGCCCATGTCTGACCAGCCAAAATCCCCTTCGACGAGGAGGACATCTTTTGCCTTTTCCATGACACCATAATCAATCGAGATGGAGGGGAGCGTATCGTAGACTCTTCTTACGACCTCGCCTTCCTTTTGAGTCCCTAGGGCGCTGTTTATCTGTGAAAGACCATCATGAACTTGAGGAAGAAACCGTTCGATGGCGCCTATTATCGTGCCCACCTTCCATATGAACATGCCACTGTTCCAGAGAAATCCTCCCTTTTTGAGAAATGCCTTCGCCTGTTTGAGCGCGGGCTTTTCCCGGACGGTCTTCACAGTATAGATATCCGTGCCTTTGACGCTGGTCTTAACGAATCCACGTTCAAGGTAGCCGTATCCTGTCTCAGGGCCGGTCGGCCTGATACCGATCGTAACAAGATGGGGTGCGCTCTCTGCCGCCTCACAGGCTACGGAGAGGAGGTGTCGGAAGCGGGGGGCATCAAAGATCAGATGATCGGCAGGAAGCACAACCATTAAGCCTTCAGGGTCTCGCCTCCTGATGTGAAGGGCGGCAAGACCTATGCAGGGCGCTGTATTTCTGCCGACAGGTTCGACGATGATATTCTCGCGTGGAATGCCGGGAACCTGTCTCATCAATTCATCGGCATGGCTCTCTCCCGTCACGATCAGGATATTCTTCTCTGGGACGAGGGGCGTTATCCTCTCTACTGTTTCCTGGATGATCGTTTTTTTTGTGACGATATCCAGAAGGTGCTTGGGCATCTTCTCCCTGCTCTTCGGCCAGAAGCGGGCACCTTTCCCACCGGCCATGATCACCGCATACATGCGACCTTCTGTTCCTCCTTCTTTTTCTTAATGAATCTCCTCGGGCTGCTACCGCGAACAAGCGGATTCCGGCGCTCTTGAGCAAAGTATCAAAACAGATGATGATTATCAATGCAAATAAAAGCAGCCGGGACGGCGAGGAAAGTTATCGCATCTGCATTTATCGATTGAAAACAGAAGGACTCTAACTTAGAATATAGGACGTTTGAAAAAAGGCTTTAAAAATCTATTTCTGCGGTTATCAGATTCGCGGGATATCCATCCCGTAAACGAGGAGGTAAAGGATGTCTGACCTGGTGAGATTCGGAATATCATTAGAGAAGACCTTACTTGACGATTTCGATGATCTGATCAAACGGCGAAGATACACGAACCGGTCCGAAGCCATCCGCGATTTGATCCGGCAGGAATTACTGAGAAAGGAATGGGAAGAAGACAGGGAGGTCGCCGGCGCGATAACGTTCATATATGATCACCACCAGCGGGACCTACTGAACAAGATCATTGATGCGCAGCACGACTACCAGGACGTCATCCAATCATCGCAGCATATCCACCTGGATCATCATAATTGTCTTGAGATCGTAGCGGTCAAGGGGAAGCCCCGCTCGGTGAGCAGTCTGGCTGACACCCTGAAGGCACTCAAGGGCGTGAGGCACGGTTCGTTGAGCGTATCAGGCACGGGCAGGATCAAGTAAGGAAGGAGGAAGAGCCATGGCGGAAAATTATCCGAGAATTTTTCTCAAGACCGGACGCGAGGCATCTCTCCTGCGCGGTCATCCGTGGATTTTTTCGGGCGCTCTCGCCGGAGTCGAAGGAGAGCCCGAGCCGGGCGATATCGTAGTTGCCGCATCGCAGGAGAAGCACCCGCTGGCCATTGGCTTCTACAATCCAACCTCCGACATCTCCTTCCGCGTTCTCACGACTGACACAACGGCCGCGGTCGATTACGAGTTCTGGCAGAAGCGGACCCGGGAGGCAATCACTCTGAGGAAGAAGGTGGTACCGGAGGCAACGACTGCTTATCGCCTGATCAATGCGGAAGGGGACTGGATGCCCGGGCTCATCGTCGACAGATATGCCGATTACCTCGCCCTGTCAATAGAGACGGCAGGAATGGAGAGGTACCGCAAGGTCCTGGTGAGCGTGCTCTCCGAAGAGATTAACCCCAAGGGCATCTACGAAAGAAGCGAGGGCAGGGCGAGGCAGCTGGAGAGCCTGGACGACCATACAGGCGTCGCCTACGGCGATCAACCGCCCGCGACAATCGAGATTACGGAAGACGGTCTCACTTTCAAGGTGGACATGATCTCAGGACAGAAGACAGGCTTCTTCCTGGATCAGAGACCGAACAGAAAGCTTGCCGAACGTTTGAGCAAAGAGGCGGATGTGCTCAATTGTTTTTCGTATACAGGTGCATTCTCCGTCTACTGTGCCCGGGGAGGGGCAAAGCGTGTGGTCTCGGTCGAGAACTCGGAAGCGGCCAATGAAACTGCGAGATGGAACATCGAGAGGAATGGTTTCTCAAAGGATCAGCATCCCGTCGTTCGCGCCGATGTCTTCAAATACCTGCGCGAGGCCGATTCCGTCTTCGATCTGATAATCCTCGACCCCCCTGCATTCGCGAAGGCGAAGAAGGACGTAACAAAGGCAGCGCGGGGATACAAGGACATAAATCTGCAGGCCGCAAGGCTGCTTGCCGAAGGTGGTCTCCTCGCCACATTTTCCTGCTCCAACTACATAGGGGAAGAGCTTTTTCAGAAGATCGTCTTGGGCGCTTTGCGCGATTGCGGCAAATCTGCCCACCTGCTTTCGATCATGGGGCCCGGTCCCGATCATCCGACAAATCTCGGGCACCCGGAGGGACACTACCTCACGGGTCTCTTGCTATACGTAACGTCATAAGAAGACGGGAGGGATTACTGTGAGGTTATGTGCTCGGGTATATGCCTTTCATGCATGACGCCGGAAGACTCATGTTTCTGTTTGGAAAGGCCGACCACTCTGTAGATCTTGATCTTCTCGATATCTGTTTCGCAGGTATCTATTTCCTCGACTGCCGGCGGGAACTGCGAGGCAAAAAACGTCTTCTCGCTGATGATCACACTGTTGGGCCAGGGCTTGCAGAGCTCCTGCAGCTTGAAGACAAGGTTCGCGGAATCTCCTATCACCGTGTAGTCCATCTTCTTGTCAAAACCGATATTCCCCACAACCACTTCTCCCGTATGGATGCTGATCCCCATCGTCAACAACTGACTGTACTGTTTCATAAAATACTCGTTGATGTGGGCCATTGCCTTCTGCATCTCCACGGCCGCAGAAGTGGCGTTATCGGCATCCTTCGCTGTTGAAACGGGAGCGCCGAAGACGGCGAGAAATCCGTCTCCGAGATACTTGTCCACGATCCCTTGATGTTTGAAGACGATTTCGCCCATGTATGAGAAGAAGTAATTGAGGATGGTGACCGTCTTCTGGGGGCCGATCTTCTTCGACAGCTCGGAATAGCCGCGGATATCGATGTTGAGAAGGGTCACGGTCTTGAATTCGTCGACTACAGGCTTTGCCGATGCGTTACCGGGGATAATCCTGTCCACGATCTCCTTGGGCACGAATTTCTGAAATACCTTTCTGATACTCCTTTCATTCTCCGCCATTGCCAGCGTTTCTTTATAGAGGCGCGCATTTTCCATGGCAATGCAGACGGCCGTGGATATGGCCTGGAGAAGGTGCTCGTCGTCATCGTTGAAGACGCCGTTGATCTTATTCAACACCTCGATCACTCCGATTACCCTGCCCTGGGAGATGAGCGGCGCGCACAGGACGGCCTTTGTCTCAAAGCCGGTGAGTTCGTCAAATTCGTGGGAGAAATGCGGATGCTGCCTCGCGTTCTGGGCGATCGCCGTCCTACCACGGGAGGCTGCGTATCCTGCGATGCCCTGGCCGAGTTTGAGCCTGAAATCCTTAAGCGGGGTCATGTCGATGTTAAAGGCAATCTCGCACCGCAGCTCATTGTTCTCGAAGAGCATCAGTGACCCGGCCTCCACGTTCATGATCACGCGAATCATATCCATTGTATACGTGAGCACCTTCTCCGTATCAAAAGTGGAAGAGGAAAGTGCGTTGCCTATCTGTCTGATGGTCTCGAGCTCGTGGGTCCTCCTCACGAATGCCAGGGACAGCTTTTCCTTCTCAATGGCGCGGGAGAGGTCGCCCGCCATGCACTCGATGGCATTCCTCATATCCGCAAGCAACTCCATCTGCACGTTGCACAACACAAGGACCCCCGTGGTCTGGCCGTCTACCTTAAGTGGTGTCAGAAGCGCCGTCTTGAAGTCGTGATCTAGAAATATTTCCCTGTCTATAGGCTGCGACAGATCCTTCGTGTCTTCGAGGACGAACGAGCTCTGCCGCTTAAAGACCTTGTCGATGACGCTTCCGTGAACACCGTAGGAATTACCCCTGGAGAGATTTGTAGAGACGGTTGACAGAAATTCAGTGATTATCACGTGGCCGGAATTGTCCTCATCCAGCTCCACGACGACGGCCATGTCATAAGGTATTACTTCCCTGATGTCCTGAAGGATCGTATGGAGGAGTTCATTGCTCCTCAGGCTCGAGTTGATCACTGAGGATATTTTTTCCATCGCCTGGAGCTGTTTTGATTTGATTTCTGATTCCTTGAGGAGGCGGAGATTGTCATACGTGAAGGCTGCGTTGGAGAGCAGGGGCGAAAGTACATTCACATCCTCCTGCGTAAAGAGGTCATCTGATTTTCTCCTCGAGATGGTGAGCACGCCGATTACATCATTAATAGTCTTGAGGGGCATGCAGATGAATGATTTTGTCGCATACTGGGGGCGCGATTTGCGACCGAACCGGATGTCCGTCTCGATGTCCTCTACCAGAAGCGGCGTCTTGTTCAGCACCGCGTACTGGGCAATTCTATCGGCAAAACTGACACGATCCCCTTTCTTGACGAAATCCCCCAGTCCGATGCACGCCTCGATTACGAAGGCGTCTCGCTTCGGTTTTTCCAGCATCATGATGGAGCCGATGTCTGCGTTGGTAAGTTTCAACGCGCGCTCGAGGGTTATGTAAAGCAGGTCTTCCGTATTGAACGTCATGTAGCAGAGGTCGGAGAGCTCCTTTAGTATGGTTATCTCCGATGTCTTCTTTTCCAGGCAGGAGAAATTAGCCCTGAGTTCGCGCTCGAGCACCTGGAAGGAGTCAACTATCCCTTTCAATTCACTGGTCGTGGAAAGCTGGGGCTGCGCGAATTCCTCCGCGACCGTCTTCGAGATATGTCCCGATATAGAGACGATCTCATCGAATAATTTGCGGAGCATGATGAAGCCGAAGAGCGAGAAGAAGAGGAGGACTATGAAAAAGATGGGAATATAGTTATCGCTCAGGAAGTCGTATTTTATCGCAAAATAGAGAAAGCCAAAAATGGGGATGAGGAAGAACAGGCCGAAAATAATAAATAATTTATAATATATGCCGTAGTTCTCGACGGAGAGTCTGTTTAGCCAATGCTTGACGTTCATCTGCCTTATACTTCCTTGTTTATGGCCGCATCAATTTATATTTCGGCTAACCATGAGAAAGTCTTTAATTTTTATATGACAGGAAGGGCGGGGCGGGTGAGCTTCGGCGGTCTTCGTGTGATTTCACTTTTCCCTGATGAATATGAGAAGAAATGTAGCAATCGCGGTGAGGGCTATGGAGAGATATAGGGGTGCCAGGATGCTGACCTGATCCCACAAAAGTCCGGCAATCAGGGAGGCAGGGAGTGCGCAAAGCCCCACGGCCATCTGAAATACGCCCAGGCCTGTAGCACGATAGCTCTCTGGAGAAAGTTCGGAAACGAACGTCGTCTGAACAGTGTCCAGAATTCCTCTGTGCACGCCGAAGAGAATAAATACCAGTACGACAATTACGTGACTGCGGGAGAGTATCAGGCTGAGACACACGGCCGCCCAAGAGACGAATGCAAGAATCATCAATGCCTTCCTGCCGATTCTGTCGGAGAGTCTGCCCGAGGGTACAGAGAAGACGGCAGCGGCGATGGTAAAGATCAGGTAGAGAACCGGAACGGCCGTATTGGCAAACCCGAGATGGGTAGCATAGATGAGCAGGAATGAATAGCTGAAAGAGCCCAATGAAAAGAAGCAGCTCAGTAAAAGGAACAGTTTAAAATTTCCACCCAGGTCTCGCAGGGCAAACCCATGGAAAAGCCGCGCAGCGGAAGGACCGGTTTCTCTTATACTGTAAAGAATGAGGATGGCGCCCACTGCCGATGGCACCGCTGCCAGGAGGAAGAGATTCCTGTAACCGAGGAACGGGAAGAGCGCTATGCAAAAGAGAATGCCGCATACTGCGCCCAGGTTATCCGCGGCCCTGAGCAGGCCGAAATGCCTGCCCCTGTTCCGAGCCGTGGAAATATCGGCGACAATCGCATCCCTCGGCGCCCCCCGCATCTTCCCCATCCTGTCAAAGATCTTGAACGGGATTACCTGCTGCCACAGTGTTGAGAATGCATAGCCCACCCTCGACACGGCGCCGAACAGGTATCCGACCCAGATGAACATCTTCCTCTTGTGCAGGCGATCGGATAGATAGCCGGAGGCGGCCTTTGATATTGACACGAAAGCCTCCCCCAGACCGTCGACCAGCCCGAGGACAGCCATGTTTGCACCGAGGACGGCGGTTAAAAACAACGGCCAGAGGGGATAGATGATGTCGGAACCGAAGTCATTGAGGAACGATGCAATGGCAAAGGTTTTGACGGTCTTTTTACTTTCTTTCTCTTCCATGACCAAAGCCAGTGTGCTGATGATACTATAAGCCGGTGACGACCTATCCTGTCAGTCTCTCTCCATCCGAGATGCGAACGGATCGGCAAGTTCCGTCCTTTTTCGTTTCGCAGGGAATAGGTGGGAGTGATATTATCTCACAGTCCACCGGGACAGGGATCAAGACTCTTCCGGCCGGTTGACCTTCGAAAGGTAATTCGCTATTTTTTCGTGAATCAGCTGCGACGCAAGGTTGTTGCCGGAGATGCCGACACGCACAGATACGGAGGTCTGATCTTTTGAAAGGTATTCAACCACAATACGTATCTTCTCTTCCTGGGCGACGCAGTTTATCGTACCCTTCGCTATCTTTAGGTCCTTCTCAATGCCCGTTGCCTTCATTTCCTTAAGGGTTTCTTCGCACGCCTTCCACACGTAATCGAAAGGGTAGTTGTAATTAGTCGTGAGTGAGCCGTCAGTGTATATGAAATTGCCGGAGCTCACGCCTATCGTGCGATTGGCCACGGTCAGTGACGCGTCACATCCAAGAATCGCAATCACACATAAGAGGAACAAACAGGTCAGTCGAAACGCATACATCGCAACAATCCCTTTTTTCATGTTGCTCCACCTCCTCAAGTCAACGTCCGCCACAGACGTATCACACACGAGCGCAGCATTCGTGTGCAATGCGTGGGTCTGTAGAAGAAATTTTAAGATAATACTGAAAACCTGTCAATGTGTTTCCGGAAAAGGAGTGTCAGAAAGAAAGATACAGGGCATGGAGCGTTGTCCAGACAAGGATTATCGCCGTTGCAATGATGCAAATCCCCGCCATTATCCGGTGGGAGAATCTTTCTCTCCTCTGCTCGTTGTAACCCAAGAGGAAACTGAGGGCGATGCCTGAGATCAAACCTCCCCCGTGGGCCCAGTTGTTGATTCCCGGAACTAGAAGGCCGAATATGACAAGCCCTACGACCCAGCCCATAGCCTGCCTGTAAATGGCTTCTCCATAAAAACCGCCCCTGCTCTTACCGTAATATATAATAGCGCCTATCAGGCCGCAGAGGCTCGCCGATGCGCCAATGGTGAAAGGAACGCCGGCAAGATAGGAAACAAAGAATCCGGCGACGCCGGTTACGAGGTAGATGATCGCAAACCGGTTGAAACCGAATTCGCGGAGCACAAACGGCCCGAGCTGCGCAAGGGCGGCCATGTTAAAGAATATATGAAGGATGCCCCCATGGAGGAAGGAAGCCGCGATCAGTGTCCACCACCTGCCGTATCCGGCGATAGGTATTGTTCCCGTTGCACCTAGGAGAAAAAGGCTTCTGTCGGAGGGTGACAGAAAGGTGAGGGGATTTGCGGAAAGGCCCAGAGCGGAGGGGCTTAAGATAATCGATAACAGATACAGGGCCGCATTTACATAGATGATGATCTTCACGGCATCCGTGGAAACCCTCCGAAATCGGCTAAGAAAGTGCGTCTTCAAAGCCGAGCCGGGATTCTTGAGGCCGCAGTAAGGGCACGAGGGCTCATCCGAACTGATGAGCTTTCGGCAATTCGGGCACAGCATGGATTTCTTTTCTCCTTCCGGCACGTCAGGACCTCCCGCGATATGATATAATTTGAGAAAACAGCTCAAACGAATTTTTTATATCATGCTGAAGATGCAGGCGGCAAGGAGATTTCCAGTGCTTCGTTTTCTCTCCTCATCGCCCTTTAAACTTGACACGCCGTTGCAAGTCAGATACCTTCGAGCCAGGAAGGAAGCCGAATGGAAATAGATATCGAACTCTGGGTTGAAGAATTATTAAGGGAAGTATGTGAGAAGTGGGAAAGCACAAGCTATGCATACGCGTTTCAGGACTGGGGCTTCCGTGTGTTTTCTTCTCCCGTTCGCACGAATCCGGATCTGATGGTCATAGGGTTCAATTACGGCAAGGATGACAAGCCCTTTTCGAGAGAGGAAGACAGCCAGCTTCCGGAGGTGCATGAATATTTCTGTCATGACTCGAGGATGGCAGGAAAGATGAGATATCTTTTTGAAGGTATTGAACGGGAAGATTGGCTCGCCGAGAGTGTGAAACTGAACCTCGTTTTCTTTGGGAGTGAGAGCGCGGAGTGGGAGAGCCTGGATCATAGCTTGAGGAATGAGCTCGAGACGTTTTGCTCTACGAAGGTCAACGATATCATCGATATGCTGAGGCCGAGATACATCGTAACGGAGGGTCTCAAAGTCTTCGAGATTTTGACGAAGTCCGTATTGATGGGATGCAGCAAGCCGGAGGTAAAGATAGGCGTGGGAGGAAGGAATATCTACGCGAGAAGCAGATACGGCCATACCGAGATAATCGGGTTGGTCCATCTTGCCAGGGATCGGATAAGCTACCCCGACTGGAACGATATAAAGAAATATCTGAAGGCCGATTTAAAGGATATAAACCAGACTTATCTTCATTAGAAATTTCTTCGTTCCATCTCGTCTTTTCGTCCGCCGCCTTATCCATTCACTTAGTGCCAAATAAGTAATCCGTACCCGGTAAATCAGTGTCACTCTTATGTACAGCATTCGTATTTTTACTTAGAATCAATCCATGCATATTTCCACGCGGGAGACATTTATGAAGATAGTGGTAATGGGGCTTGTATCCCTGCTCATGGTTCTATGCCCCCCTCATATGGCGACGGCGCAACAAAAGGAGAAAGGCCCTATGGACGAAAAAGCGGCAACGATTGAGAAACAGAAGTCTCACGACTGGAGACATTTTAAGAAACCCGACGAGGCAACCTTGCGGAAGATATTGACCCCCCTTCAATATAAGGTTACACAGAAGGAAGGCACGGAGCCCCCCTTTAACAACGAGTATGCCGACAACCACAGGGAAGGAATCTATGTTGACATCGTCTCCGGAGAGCCTCTTTTCAGTTCTAAGGACAAGTTTGAATCGGGGACGGGCTGGCCGAGCTTCACAAAGCCTCTTGAACCCGGCAACATCGTCACCCGCGATGACAGGAGCTTCTTCACGGTCCGCACTGAAGTGCGAAGCAAGCACGGGGATTCCCATCTCGGCCATGTGTTTCCCGACGGGCCGCCGCCCACTGGACTGCGGTATTGCATGAACTCTGCAGCCATGAGATTCATACCGAAAGAAGACCTGGGGAAGGACGGTTACGGCGAGTACAGGAAGTTCTTTCAGTGAAAGTGATCGACCTGCCTTTGAAAACACACGAGGAGGAGAAATGCCATGAAGATGCAGATGTTGATAGGTCTCCTGACACTTAGTATAATGATGGTGACGGCCGCAGCACCTGCAAGAGGGGGCGACAGTACGGCTTCAAGTCCCCGCCTCGAGAAGGCGGCCTTCGCCGGAGGCTGCTTCTGGTGCATGGAACCGGAATTCGAGGAACTGCCCGGCGTACATTCGGTCGTAGTCGGATATACGGGAGGCAAGAAGCAGATTCCTACTTACGAAGAAGTCTCTTCCGGTACGACAGGACACGCGGAATCGATAGAGGTGACATACGATCCGAAGGTGATCAGCTACTCGAAGCTTCTCGATGTCTTCTGGCACAATATAGACCCGACTGTTAAAGACAGGCAGTTCTGCGATGTGGGTAATCAGTACCGGACGGCAATCTGGTATTACACGGACGAGCAGAGACGTCTTGCCGAAGAATCGAAGAAGGCACTGGAGGCTTCACGCAGGTTTACCGGACCCATCTATACCGAAATAACAAAGGCCACGCAGTTCTACCCTGCAGAGGATTACCACCAGAAATATTATCAGAAAAACCCTCTACGCTATAAGTTCTACCGCTACAATTGCGGACGTGATCAGCGCTTGAAGGAACTCTGGGGAAAACCTTAAAGGAACGGATACAGATTTTAACTCACGAGGAAGAGGATGGTATGAACTCCTTTGAAAAGAGGATTGCCCGTCACGGGTATAGGGGGCTCGTAAGCAGCAAGATCGAGGTACTGCAGGTAAACACCGGGCTCCGCTGCAACCAGCAATGCCTTCACTGTCACCTCGATGCCTCTCCGATAAGGACGGAGGTGATGGAATGGCCTGTCATGGAGCTCGTCCTCGAAGCTGCGGAAAGCTGCCACTGTCGCCTCGTCGACATTACGGGCGGGGCGCCGGAGCTGAATCCCAATCTCCGCCGCTTTGTCATCGCCCTCAGGGAGAACAACCGTAAGGTACAGGTGCGGACGAATCTTACCGTGCTTCTCGAACCCGAAACAGAAGACCTACCCGTCTTCTTCCGCGAGCATGAGATTCAGCTTGTAGCGTCTCTTCCCTGCTTCACGGAGGAGAATGTGGCGAACCAGCGGGGAAGCGGCGTCTATGAAAAGAGCATCGAGGCGATGAAGAGGCTCAACGCCCTGGGATACGGAAGAGAGCCTCACCTTGCGATGAACCTCGTCTATAATCCGGGAGGCCCATTCCTGCCGCCGCCGCAGGCACCTCTTGAGGAGGACTACCGGAGCGAGCTTTATCAACGGTTCGGGATAGTGTTTACAAATCTCCTCACCATCACAAATGTAGCCCTCGGGCGCTTCCGGAATGAACTCCTGCGTCAGGAACTGGCGAAGGACTATGGACGCCTCCTCAAAAATTCATTCAATCGGGAAACGCTGCCGGGCCTGATGTGCAGGCACCAGGTCAGCGTGGGATGGGACGGGACCCTCTATGACTGCGACTTCAATCTGGCCCTGGGCCTCAGGGTGAACCATGGCGCTCCGGACAGTATCCGTTCCTTCGACCCTGCTCATTTATGCGAGCGCAGGATCGTGACAGGCGAACACTGTTTTGCCTGCACGGCCGGGTCCGGTTCATCTTGCAGCGGATCAATAATTTCGAGTTGAAACCTCTCTCTAAGGGGGCTATGTCTGGCAGAGAGATCATGCCGAAAAAGATTGCGACCGTTAAGGCTATTGTGCTCACAATATTTATAACCGGCGCTTTCTATATCGTCCGCTTCACGCCTGTACGGCATCTCCTCACACGTGAGATATTGGGCAGCTTCCTTGATAGCGCGGGGTTCTGGGCCCCCCTGATATTCATCATCGTCTACATGATCGGCGTCTGTCTTTTCGTACCGGGGATCGTGCTCACCGCCCTGGGGGCGGCCGCCTTCGGCCCTTACTGGGGGTTTCTGTATGTCTGGCTGGGAGCCATGGCGGGGGCCTCAGTCGCCTTCTGGATAGGAAGAACACTGGGGCGCGACCTTGCCGCCTCCCTCATCGGCGACCGGCTGAAGAAGTACGATGATGCGATAGAGCGGAACGGCTTTGCAACGGTCCTATATCTCAGGCTCATCTATTTCCCCTTCACCCCCATGAATTTCGGCATGGGACTGACGAAGGTCCGCTTCCTCGATTATTTCTACGGCACGGCGCTTGGGATCATCGTCGGGACGTTTATATTCACATTTTTCATAGGAACCGTAAAAGAAGTTTGGACTGGCGGAGACTGGAACAGACTATTGTCCTTTCAGGTCTTCTTTTCAGTGGTACTATTCGTATTTTCTTTTTTCATCCCGCTGATAATAAAAAGGATAAAGAAGGAATAGCTCTTTAGGGCGCGTTTTTCAAAAGGAGTCAGGCCATGGCTTTCGATTACGATCTCGGAATTATCGGCGGCGGCGCGGCAGGATTGACGGCCGCTGCCGGGGGTGCCCAGTTCGGCGCCAGGACCATCCTGATCGAGAAATCAGAAGGTCTCGGAGGAGATTGCCTTCATTGTGGCTGCGTGCCTTCGAAGACACTGATCAGGAGCGCCGGTGTCTGGGCACTGGCGAGAAGGTCTTCCGAATTCGGTCTGCCGGAACTATCACTGCCTCCCGTAGCACTGGGCCCAGTCATGAAACGTGTGAAAGATGTGATTGCAGCGATACAGAGTCATGATTCGGTGGAGAGATTCTGCGGCCTCGGTGTAGAAGTCCGCTTCGGAGAAGCTGCATTTGCGGATGACCATACCGTTGCCCTCGAAGGAAAACGAATCTCAGCCAGAAGCTGGATCATCGCCACAGGATCGAGCCCTGTGGTTCCTCCTATCGAGGGTCTCGTTGACATTCCGTACTGGACAAACGAGAACGTGTTCTCCCAGGAAACGCTTCCTTCCCGTCTGATCGTCCTCGGAGGCGGACCGGTTGGGCTCGAGATAGCTCAGGCGTTCGGCCGCCTGGGAACAAAGGTTATCGCCGTTGAATTTATGGACCAGATACTGGGGCCTGAAGATTCCGATATCGCGGATGTCATAAAGACGCGTCTGGAAGGGGAGGGGATCGAGATACATACCGGGACAAAAGCAGTCGGGGTGGAGAGGAGAGGCGCAAGTATCCTACTGACCGCAGCCCCGGTAAAAAGTAGGGGTGAAGACAAAGTCATCGAAGGGGATGCGATCTTTGTGGCAACAGGCCGTACAGCAAATGTCAAAGGCCTCGGGCTGGAAGCGGCGGGTGTCGCGTACACGGCAAGAGGCATCACCACAGACTCGAGGATGAAGACCAACATCGGTCACATCTATGCCTGCGGCGACGTTAACGGCCGGTTGCCCTTCACGCATGTCGCAGGATACGAGGCGGGCATTGCCCTCACCAACGCTGTCCTCCGGCTCCAGCGCAAGGCAGATTACAGCCGGGCGGGATGGTGCACCTATACCGACCCGGAGGTAGCAAGTATCGGACTGAATGAGAAACGCGCCCGGGAAGAAGGAATCGATTATCAGATCATCGAGGAATATTTCGCAGACAACGACAGGGCACTTACTGAGGGAGATTCAATTGGAAAGATAAAGATTCTCCTTAATCGCAAGGGGAAGCCACTCGGATGCCAGATCGTCGGGAGCCATGCCGGGGAGCTCATCCACGAATGGGTCGTTGCCATGGCAGGCGGCGTCAAGCTCTCGACAATCGCGGGCGCCGTTCACATCTATCCCACTCTCTCCGAGGTTTCGAAGCGCGCCGCGGGTCGCTTCTTTTCCGGCAAGATCTTCAGCGACACAACGAAGAATGTTCTCCGCCTGTTATTTAATCTCAAAGGAAGGGCCTGTGCGCCTCCGTCTTGAGCGCCGGCAGCGATAACGGCTTGACCGAATATCTGAAAGAGTGCTACATGTCGCGCGATGCAGAAATTATTTCTTTTTGATTTTGACGGAGTCCTTGTTGATTCCCTTGCCATGTACGAAGAGCGCGTGAAAATCTGCCTTGAAAAAATCGGGAGCCCCGTCGTCAAGAGCCGCGACGACTTCCTCGCGCTCTTTGACGATAATTTTTATGAAGGCATCATGAGAAAAGGGATAGACTTGGCGGCATTCCTTCGCGCCTCCGCGTCGATTCCCACCGATAATGACTGCAATCGAATGGTTCCGTTTACAGAGCTCCTGCCTGTCCTTGTGAAACTCAGTGAAAAAAATGTTCTGGCCGTAATTTCCTCAAATGTGTCGAGGGTGATAAAGCCTGTTCTTTCCAGGCATGGGTTCAACGGCTGTTTCAGGGATATCCTCGGAGCAGACTTCAGCTACAGCAAGATAGAAAAGATTGTTCATGCCATGAGGATATTTCAGACGGAAAGAGAAAGGACATATTACGTCTGTGACACGACAGGAGATATAAGGGAGGCACAAGAAGCGGGAATAAAAACAGTTGCCGTCACCTGGGGCTGGCACTCTGCAGAAAGGCTGAAGACGGCGAACCCCGACTATCTGATCGAGTCGGGCAAAGGGTTGCTCACCGTCTGACGCTCGGCTTACATATCATACAGGGTTTCATCTATCTTCGGTTTCGGTTTGACGCCTCCCCTTTTCCTTTTCTCTCCGAAGATAAACGGCTCCTCTCCCTCCAGTAGGTCACCCATCTCCGCCTCGATCTTTTCCGGGTCTTCCCCTCTTTCCATGCGATGGAGCGCCTCCTCCATACCCGGTCCGAGGTTCATTCCCGCAGCAGCGGAGAGTTTCCTCATAAGATTTGCCGCCTGGCGGGGATCGTCCTCGTTTATATTGTCCGCCTCGGAGGCCAGCATCGCCATGGCCTTTTCCATCCTGGCCTCATCTATGGGAGGCATGCCTTCTGACGCTTCGCCTTTCTTGCCGGAGCCCTTAGCAAAGATCGACATCTGGCGTTTTAATTTAACCTTCTTGCACGTGGGACAGTTCGGAATCTTCCCGGTGTCTACAGCCCTTGAAAAGAAATTATAGATCGTATTGCACTTGCGGCAGTAAAACTCATAGATCGGCATGCTCGTACCTCAAAATTATCATCTCTTCTTTTAATCTAATAAAGCTATGCCAAAAATCAAGATGCTTTTTTCTCTTCCATATGCTGTAGGTGGGAAATACGTGAAACAAGCGGGGGATGAGAATAGTAGAACCAGGCATAGAATGGATGCGGATGAAGATTGGCGAGGTTGTCCTTTGCCAGGCGCGTGAGCGCCTTTATCATCGGAAGAGCCGTGCCCACGAGATTGAAAGAGAATTCATCCGCCTCCCTCTCGAACTTCCTCGCAAATATGGCACCTGCAGGTGTGAGGAAAAAGGCCAGAGGCGAGAGAAGGGCGGCAACCAAAAGGAGTCCGATGTAGGGTACATCTTCGGCAAAGCCGAATGTCCTGTAGAGAATATCCCAGTCTACTGCCCGATAAACCAGATAGAAGACCGCAAGGGATGCCGTCTCTATGAAGACGATCTGCTTCATGATGTGTTTTTTCTTCCAGTGGCCCGCCTCGTGGGCAAGAACGGAAAGCATCTCATCAGCTCCGTGGGAATTTAGCAGCGTGTCGAAAAGGACAATCCGCTTGGTCTTCCCGAACCCGGTGAAATAGGCATTGGTGTGTTTGCTCCGTTTTCCTGCGTCCACCTGGAAGACCCCCCCCGTCTTCAGTCCCGCCTTTGACATCATGGTAACGATTGCATCCCTCAATTCTTCATTTTGAATGGGTTCGAATTTGTTGAACAGCGGGGCGATGAGAACCGGGTAGAGCCAGAGGATGATGAGTTCAAATGCGGAAAATACCAGCCACACCCAGAGCCACCACGTGTGCATAGCATAATGGATGAGGGCAAGCATGGCCGAGAGGAGTATCCCCATCAGTATCGCGGATACAAGAAAACCCTTGATCAGGTCAGTTACCCACAGCCTTGCCGTCATCGTACTGAAACCGTATTTCTTCTCGATTACAAAGGTGCTGTAGAGACTGAAAGGAATATCAAGGATGCCGCTTATCAGGCCCAGAACGCCGAAAAAGATGAGCCCCGAGAAGATAAAGTTTATCCTCCAGGATATTATGACGCC
>DATJBN010000306.1:0-3806 GCA_035515335.1 Syntrophales bacterium
ATCAGTGAGAAGCTCGTGAAAGAAGACCGCTATACCTCTATCCATATCGAAGAGTTCGAGATTGAGGCAAGAGACACCAAGCTCGGGAAGGAAGAAATTACCCGCGACATCCCGAACCTCGGCGAGGAGACACTCAGGAACCTGGATGAGAACGGCATCATACGTATCGGCGCAGAGGTCATGCCGGGGGACATCCTCATCGGCAAGGTGACACCGAAGGGCGAGACCCAACTCACGCCTGAGGAAAAACTCCTCCGCGCGATATTTGGGGAAAAGGCTGGCGATGTGCGAGATGCTTCCCTTTACGCACCGCCCGGTATCGAGGGAACGGTGATCGATGTGAAAGTCTTCTCCCGCAAGGGGGAGGATAAAAACGAACGCCTGAAGACCCAGGAGAGCGAGGAGATTGCAAGGCTGCAGAAGGAATACCAGGATGAAGCCCGTGCAATAAAAGAGGACAAGTATAAGCGAATCCGGAGGATCCTCATCGGCAAGACTGCTGCCGACAAAGTCGTGAATTCCAAGACAGGCAAGACCGACCTGGCGAAGGGGAAGAAGATCACGGTAGAGATTCTCGACAAATTGCAGGAGAAAGACCTTGCCAAGATCAAGGTGGATTCCGCAGAGTATCCAGCCAAGCTGCAGGAAATTCTGGACAGTTCGGAAAACCAGCTTAACATTCTTGAAACCATCTATGATGAGAAAATAGGCAGGCTGAAGCGTGGAGACGATCTCCCGCCGGGCGTAGTGAAGCTCGTGAAAGTCTATGTCGCCATGAAGCGCAAGCTCTCCGTCGGCGACAAGATGGCGGGGAGGCACGGGAACAAAGGTGTGGTATCGAGGATCGTTCCCGAGGAGGATATGCCCTATCTCCCGGACGGAACTCCCGTCGAAATCGTACTGAACCCCCTGGGTGTGCCTTCCCGTATGAATGTGGGTCAAATACTCGAGACTCACTTGGGTTGGGCAGCGAAGGCGCTTGGTCTGCACGTAGCCACGCCCGTGTTCGACGGCGCGTCCGAGGAGCGGGTACGCTCTCTGCTGAAAGAAGCAAAACTCCCGCTGACGGGGCAGTCGGTGCTGCACGACGGGCGCACAGGCGAGCCTTTTGACAAGCCGGTGACTGTCGGATACATGTATATGCTCAAGCTCCATCACCTCGTAGACGACAAACTGCATGCGCGTTCCATCGGCCCCTACTCGCTTGTAACGCAACAGCCCCTCGGCGGCAAGGCGCAATTCGGCGGGCAGCGCCTCGGCGAAATGGAAGTCTGGGCGCTCCAAGCCTATGGAGCAGCTTACTGTCTCCAGGAGTTTCTCACGGTCAAGTCAGATGACGTGTCAGGCAGGGCGAAAATTTACGAGGCTATCGTGAAGGGTGAACACGCGCTCGAGCCGGGCCTGCCCGAATCGTTCTATGTGCTCATCAAGGAACTGCAGAGCCTGTGTCTCGATGTGGAACTCATCGAGCGCAAGCACGAAAAGGAACGTGTAATAGAGCTGGAGAAAATATCGTCAGCGCGATAGCATGTCTGCTTCTCTCAGGTGTATGTATAATTGGTGATTATTGATCAGGGTCATGAGGGCGCTGCCCTCTCCTATGGAGGTTTGCTGTGGAAGAAAAACGGATGACAGAGAACAAGGCCAGAACGGATGTCATGAGCCTCTTTGATAAGCCGAAAGATATCAGTTTTGACGCGATGCGGATAAAAATTGCCTCTCCTGAACGAATCAAAGAGTGGTCCTACGGCGAAGTAAAGAAGCCCGAGACCATCAACTACCGTTCGTTCAAGCCGGAACGGGACGGTCTTTTCTGCGCAAAAATATTCGGTCCGATAAAAGACTGGGAGTGCCTCTGCGGCAAGTACAAACGCATGAAGCATCGCGGCATTGTGTGTGATAAATGCGGCGTCGAGGTGATCCAGTCCAAGGTGCGCCGGGAGCGCATGGGGCACATCGAGCTTTCTTCTCCCGTTGCCCACATCTGGTTTCTCAAGGGATTGCCGAGCCGCATCGGCACGCTCCTCGATATGACGCTCCGGCAACTCGAAAAGGTTCTCTATTTCGAAAATTATGTGGTGACGGACCCCGGCGATACGCCGCTAAAACAGAAGGAACTGCTGACTGAAGAAAAATTCCGCAAGGCACTGTTGGAGTACGGCTCCAGCGCCTTTAAAGCGGGCATGGGCGCCGAGTCGATCAGGGAAATGCTCAATGCCATCGATCTGGAAGCGGAGTCCGAAGAGATCCGCAAGAAGATTGAAACTGCCACTTCCATGGCCACGAAAAAGAAGCTCACGAAGCGGCTCAAGGTGATCGAGTCATTCCGCAAATCCGGCAATAAGCCCGAGTGGATGATCCTGGATGTGATCCCCGTGATACCGCCGGAACTGCGGCCGCTCGTACCGCTTGAAGGGGGAAGGTTTGCGACATCCGATCTGAACGACCTCTATCGGAGGGTGATCAACAGGAACAACCGTCTGCGCCGGCTCGAGGAGCTCAAAGCCCCGTCGGTCATCATTCGAAACGAGAAGAGGATGCTGCAGGAAGCGGTGGATGCACTCTTCGATAATGGCCGCCGCGGCCGGGTGCTACGCGGCCCGAACAAGCGGCCGCTCAAATCCCTTTCCGACATGCTCAAGGGAAAGCAGGGACGCTTCCGCCAGAACCTGCTCGGAAAACGCGTGGATTACTCGGGCCGTTCAGTGATCGTGGTGGGTCCGGACCTGAAACTCCACCAGTGCGGTCTGCCGAAGAAAATGGCCCTTGAACTGTTCAAGCCGTTCATTTTCAACAAGCTCGAGGAAAAGGGCTACGCTACGACGATAAAGAGTGCGAAGAAGATGATCGAACGCGAGCGTCCCGAAGTGTGGGATGTGCTCGAAGAGGTGATTCAGGAACATCCGGTGCTTCTGAACCGCGCCCCCACGCTTCACCGGCTCGGCATTCAGGCCTTCGATCCCGTGCTTGTAGAAGGCAAGGCGATACGCCTGCATCCGCTCGTCTGCGCTGCCTTCAACGCCGATTTTGACGGAGACCAGATGGCAGTGCACATTCCTCTCTCCGTCGAAGCGCAGCTCGAGGCGAGAGTGCTTATGCTCTCGATCAATAATGTCCTCTCGCCAGCAAACGGGAGGCCGATCACGGTTCCGTCGCAGGATATCGTGCTTGGGTGCTACTATCTTACGAAAGCACGTTCCGGCGTCCTCGGAGAGGGTAAGGTGTTTTCCGGAAGGGATGAAGTGCGCATCGCCTATGACCAAGGCATGGCGGATATCCATGCGCGCGCCAGAGTCCGCATAAACGGCAAGATCGAAGAGACCACTGTCGGGCGAGTGTTGTTCAGTGAGGTCCTTCCGGAAGGAATTTCCTTCTCTTCAGTAAACAAGGAAATGAACAAGAAAGAGCTTGCAAAACTCCTTGATGAATGTTACCGGAGGCTGGGCTTAAGGCGCACGGTGATCCTGATCGATGACCTCAAGGAGATCGGGTTCAAGTTCGCCATGCGTGCCGGCATCTCCATCTGCATCTCGGACATGCATATCCCGAGCAAGAAGCAGAAGTTTATCGACCAAGCGCAGAAAGAGGTGATGGAGATCCACCATCAGTACACCGAAGGTCTGATTACGAACGGCGAGCGCTACAACAAGGAAATTGACATCTGGGCAAATGTGACCGAGAAGATCGCGGACGAGATGATGTCGGAACTCGGCATGGAAGAGATCGAACTCCGGGGCGGGAAAAAGTCGGAAGTCCAGGAGGCGAGGTCGTTCAACAATATCTTCATGATGGCAGATTCCGGCGCG
>DATJBN010000307.1:0-8138 GCA_035515335.1 Syntrophales bacterium
GCCGGCGGGATTGCCCACGACTTCAATAATATCCTTAGCGCTATCCTGGGATACACCGAAATGGCCATTACGCAGACTAAAGGAGGCGACCCTTGCCGGCATTATCTTGATCAGGTTTACAATGCCGGCGAACGTGCAAGAGATCTCGTGAAACAGATACTTGCCTTCAGCCGTCGGCATGAACAGGAAAAGAAGCCGGTCCTCGTTGGGTCCATCATAAAGGAGGGCATTAAATTGCTTAGGTCCTCCCTGCCAACGACTATCAAGATCTCGCAAGAAATCAAAGATAAATCGATAATGATTCTAGCCGATCCCACACAGATCCATCAGGTACTCATGAATCTGTGCACTAACGCCGCCCATGCGATGCGTGAAAAGGGCGGAATCCTGGACATTCGACTGGTTCGCCAAGAGATAGCATCCCTTGAAGCATCACGGGCGCTCGGTCTCAGCGAAGGTTCCTACGCTAAATTGATTGTGAGTGACACCGGATATGGAATCGACGCATCCATCATGGATCGGATTTTTGATCCCTTTTTCACGACCAAGGGTCCGGGCGAAGGGACTGGCCTGGGTCTTTCGGTGGTGCATGGCATTGTCAGTGATTGCGGCGGCGCTATCGACATGTCAAGCGAGCCAGGCAAGGGAACGACGGTAACAGTATATTTCCCCTTGATCCACGCTGAAGAACCAATGCAGGAAAGGACACTTGGAGTTAGTGCCGGAGGCAGTGAACGTATACTTTTCATTGATGACGAGGCAATCTTGGTTGAACTGGGAAGCGCGATACTTGAGTCCCTGGGATATCAAGTTACGCCCAGGACAAGCAGCATTGAGGCCTTGGAGGCATTTCGTGCCAATCCACATGGATTTGATCTAGTCATAACAGACATGACCATGCCTAATATGAGAGGAGATGACCTCGCAAAGGAGCTGTTAAAAATCAGGCCGGACATTCCAATTATCCTCTGTACTGGTTTCAGTGAAATGATATCTGAAGAGAAGGCAAGGAATCTTGGTATACGGCAGTTCATTATGAAGCCGATAAGCAAAGAGGGCCTCTCAAGAACGGTGCGGGGCATCCTGGATAGACAACAGTGATGTAGAATGTTTCAGTAAGGCGTCACATAAGCCGGTCATGATTTCAGTCTTCCGTGATGGACTGACTGCACATCATTTTTAATCGCACCCGATCTGTTGATGGGCAAATACAAGTCTGTGGGACCTATTACTCCCGCCATTGATTCATTTCCAAGTAGAACCGTGAAGTCTTTCGATAATGAATTTAGTCCTTCTTTGAAAAGCATCTATTATTGAGAGCATTGGTCCCAATTCAATTTATTGTAGATTTCCAATGCAAATCATGATATCGGCACATACGTGGTTATGTCAATATGACACATCCATTCAACGCCGCTTGAGAGCGCTATGGATTGTTTCTTGAAACTCCCGTTAATCAAAAATAGAGTGGTTTCCTGTCTTTTTAAATGACAACTTCACACGTATGGAAAGATACTGCAGAATTGACTATCGAAGAGGAGAATCAAATGATGAAAATCGTACAAGTCCGTAATCTGCTGATATTGTTGTGTGCCGCAACGACATTATTCGCCTACACTGGTTGCGGGCCGACTGAGGCGGAGATCAGAGCCAGGGAGCAACAAAGAGAGCAGGCTAGATTACAGATGGAAGCCCGCATGAGGGCCGAAGAAGAAAGCCGTAGGCAGGCAGAAATAGCCAGGAGGCAGGCTGAAGAAGCTGCCAGGAAAGCGGAAGAGGCCAGGCTGGCAAAGATTCGCTCTATTGAAGTGGAGGGTGATAAAGCAGCCCAAGTCGGTGATCCGAGCGCTGCTTTGGCGAACTACACTGAGGTTCTGAATCTTTCCCAGGATAGGAAAGATGAAGACTATAGATTGCGGGAAAAGATCATAAGGTTGGTAACCTCCTCGAAGATGACTCCCGTAATTCCGGAAGAGGCACGCCGCCACGCTGTCCGGGCTCAAGCTCTCGTCAAGGCGAAACAGGCTGCCGGATTCCCTCAGGCTGTGACCGAGCTTTCCAGCGCGATGCTTCTTGCGCCTTGGTGGGCCGACGGCTACTATAACCTGGGATTGATGCAGGAAGGTGCCGAAGATTTTACTGGTGCAATCCAGAGCTTGAAACTATGTCTCCTGGCTGACCCCAACTCCAAGAACTCCGGAGCTATTCAGAACAAGATATACCAGCTTGAAGTATTCCAGGAAGAGGCGGATAAGGTTCGGGGAATGGCCGGCGGTTGGAAGAATATCAAGTCGGGTGTTCAATACACAGTCACCATGAATGGAAAGAACTTTAACGCTGTCAACACAAACAACTATATTATCCGCGGTGTCATGGACGGCAATACCATCGAAGGAACAATAACCGTCCCTTCAATGAAAGTATGGGACAATTGCGATTGTCGAACTCCTGAGTACACGGTTCCCATAACGGGCAAGATCGCCATTACTGGGAAGTCAATAACGTTCAATTATATGTGGAATAATTACACCTCAACATACTGGACGATCGGTCCGGGTCAGAACAGAACCGGACATTACCAGGGAGAATGCATTTCTGTGACACTCGCTGGTTCATCGCCCGATGAAATCACCATAGCAAGATAGCAGGATTATGCCTGTTGTCCGTTTCATAAGCATGAAATGTATTTCTGAATTTGGTTGGTACTGAGAATCAGCCTGCAGCCGTTCGCGGCAATTGTAAAAGGAGAGCGAGGTGTAGTGTATGCCGAAACTGAAACAATGCTGTCATGCTTTCCGGATGGTGTTATTTCTCTTTGCGGCTGCCATAGCGGGCATGCCTAGTGTCGCCGCGGCCGCTTCTTGTGGCCCCCCTCCAAATGACGGGTTTGGTGCGAATTACTCGTCTTACGCTGCCTGGTGTAGCCAATGTGGTGGACGCCCGTACAACGACAGAGGTGTGGGTTGCGATATGAGCGGCGCATCATCGGGAGGAGGGGCATATCAGGCTCCTAAGATAGGTGGAATCCAGGGCGCCGTTATGCAGGGTATCCAACAAGGCATCCAACAGGGTATTCAGAACGCGATCCAACAAAGGCAACAAATGGAAGCCCAGCAAAGGCAGCAACAGCAAATGGAAAACGATCGGGCTTCGCAGAAGATGATTCAGGACAGTGCAGAAATCGATAAAGATAGCCGCGACAAAGCCCGTTTGATTGAGGAGAAAAATAGAACATCCGCGCTGAAGTCAAAACAGGCCGATGAGCAGCGCGCCGGTGATATCTTATCCCAAATGAGGGATGGATCCGAAAAGGAGGCCGGTTCTAAAGAGGAGGCTGGGGGATCTTCACTTCAACCTAAGGACATTTCGCAACGGCCTGATTCGGATGCGGGGAAGTGTGTGGGCAAAGAAGATTTCACGGAATACCGAAAGCGGGAATCTGAAAGAAGGGAGATTCTCAAGAGGCTGACGGAATATTCCATGAATGATAAGAGCATGAAGGAACGAGCTGACTGGTGTAAGCTACACATACCTCTGCCCCCGAGTCCTTATTCTACGGAATATTGCCGGCAAAAACCAATTTATGAATCCAGGATGGGCGAGTGGAAAAAGAAATGCACGGTAATCGTTGATGCCCCTTCTGCATCATTGCCCTGAAGATCTGTGGCCTCTGCTTTCCGTGCATTTCATTTCCTCATCGGCTCAACTTTGTTTATAGCAATACAAATATGGACATTGCAACTTCAGGCTAGCTTGTTGAATGCCGGTTGAAACATGCTCCTCCTTGGCAGGTTATACTCCGTAGCCTACGGCCGTCTTTCTGCCATCAAAAGAACGTGCACATGAAGGTCGTATCACAGCTTGCCGACACAACACGGCAATTCTACCCGCCCGACTATCACAGCTCAAACATCCATTCTGAAGCTTTCGATTCTGCTCATTATTTTTTATGCTTTATTGGCAGTTTTTAACTACCATTATCCTTACATTATTTTATTGTCACCCGCGTTTGACTCAGAATGAGTAAAAGATATAAGCACTGTTGTGCGGGTCGTATCTTTCACCATAGGCGATGTGTCGTCTTAGTAAATGGAGAACTTCAACTGGTTTTTCCCGTACAATGGAAGAGACTTCTGGAATGAACGGCTAACTCGATGGCGACCTGACAGCCTGAATACGGGAAAAAGACATTGACTGAACGGCAAAAACAAAAGGGCACGAGCATTAAGAGGAGTTTGGTTTTTCTTCTCCTTATTGTTCTCGTACCCGCCATCGCCATACAGGCCTACTTCTCCTATAATACCTATCAAACTCGAAGGGCATCGGAGCTTCAGGCAAATCTGGAAATTGCCCGGTCGCTCGCAAAGGCGTTCGAGTCGTTCGTACAGGACGTCCTCCGTCAAGAACTCGCTATCGGTCTTGCAATTACCTCCTCGCACCGGATGAACTCGAGAGATATAACTCGGCTCCTCGAGACTGGCAGGGAATATCAAGCTGTGCGCGATTTTGTCTGGTTGAATCCGAAGGGTGTTGCAGTCTATTCAAGCAATCCGCACATGGTCGGCCTAAATTACAGTGACCGATTGTATTTTCAGGACGTGGTCAATGGTCGTGAGTGGATAGTGAGTGAGCTTATAATTGCAAAGAGCAGCGGAAAACCTGTCTTTGCCATCTCGCGCGGCATACGTAATGGGAAAGGGATTCTGCTTGGAGTCATTTATGCTGTAATACTTCCCGAGAAACTGGGAGCCCATCTTGTCTTCGAAAGGAGTAAAGGGGGAGCCCACTCCCTCATCGACAACAAGGGCATGCTGGTCTATCGTTATCCCGCCATTGACGCCACATGGGAAGAGCGCAACTGGCTCAAGCCGTATCCTGAGTTTGAAGATGCACTCAAAGGAAAAGAAGTTGTAACAACAGTCTATGCGCCCTTTGAGGGCAAGAATCGACTGGCGGCAGTCGCCCCCGTTTCTTCAATCGGTTGGGGTGCGGGTGCGGGAACAAGGGAAGAGGAGGTCTTGGGACCGATTCTCAGCTCCATTGGCAAGAATGCCCTCCTCTTCCTTTCCATTACGCTTATCGCATTCTTCTTAGCGTTTGCCGTTTCCAGGAGAATTACGCACCCCGTGACGACACTGCATGCTCATGCACTTGCTCTTGGGAACGGAACCCAGCCCGGGCATATCAAAGTGGACTACGTGTCGGAATTCCAGGACCTGGCAGAGACCTTCAATTTAATGGCAGAGAAGGTGCATGCTCGTGAAAGGGAGCTACGCGAAAGCGAGGAGCGTGAGCGCGAACGGGCATCAGAGTTGGCGACATTCCTCGATGCCGCACCCACTCCGGTTTTTATCATCCACAATACAGAGGGCACCCACATTACCGGCAATCGCGCGGCAGATGAATTATTGAAACTCCCGCGCGATGGGGAGGTGTCTATGAGTGCACCCGTCGGGGTCAGGCCGCACCATTACAAGGCGGTGAAAGATG
Source organism: Syntrophales bacterium (assembly GCA_035515335.1). Taxonomy (GTDB): domain Bacteria; phylum Desulfobacterota; class Syntrophia; order Syntrophales; family UBA2185; genus Fen-1135. The sequence continues at coordinate 5,491 of DATJBN010000307.1, forward strand.
GACGGGAGTTGAGGATAGATGAACTGCCCGCTCGGCGTGCTGCGCGCGGTGAAGAGGTACGTGACTTTGAGTTCAGTATTGTCTTTGCCGACGGCACGATTCGTCAAGTTATGGGTTACGGTACGCCGCTGTTTGATGAGAATGGACAGCCGCGCGGGGCAATTCACACCCTGGTGGACATCACTGATCGCAAGCGGACGGAGGAGGCACTGCGGGAGAGTGAGGCGCGACTGACGTTGTCAATGATCGCTTCGCGTTCAGGAACCTTCGACTGGGACATCAGGACGAACGTGAACACCTGGTCGGACGAGATCGTGGTACTCTATGGGGTTAAGCGAGAGGAGTTCGCGGGCACCTTTGAGGGCTGGTTCGAGTGCATCCTGCCGGAGGACAGGGAAAGGGGCCGGGAGGCGATCGCGCGCTCGCTGGAGACGGGTTTATATGAGTTCGAGTTCCGCATCAGGCGCCGGGACATTGGAGAAGTGCGCTGGATGTATGGCCGCGGCCAGGTGTTCAAGGACGACGAGGGCAGGCCGCTGAGGATGATCGGGACCAACGTGGACATCACCGAGCGCAAACTGGCCGAGGAAGAATTAAGAAGGCATGCAGCCCAACTCGAGGCCGCCTATAAAGAGATGGAGAGCTTCAGCTACTCCGTATCTCATGACCTCCGTGCGCCACTCCGTGCCATTGACGGTTTTTCCATGATGCTATTGAAGAAACATGGCGAGCAATTCGATGAAGAGTCCCGGCGCAAATTCAATGTCATAAGGTCAAACGCCCAGATGATGGGCCAGCTGATCAATGACATTCTGACCCTATCGCGACTGGGAAGGCAAAAGATGTCCATAGAGTTGCTCGATATGGACGCTGTTGTCCAGGATGTATGGAAAGAGTTGCACATAGACGGGCAGGACAGGGAGATCAATTTCACGATCAATAGCATGCCTTCAGGCCACGGAGATAGGATTCTTATTAAACAAGTGTATTTAAATCTTCTTTCCAATGCCGTTAAATTCACAAAATATCGAGACCCGGCAATCATTGAAGTGGGAGGTCGCGTTGATGGTGATGAGAATGTGTATCATGTGAAGGACAATGGTGTCGGTTTTGACATGACTTATTACGATAAGCTCTTCGGTGCATTCCAGCGCCTCCATAAGCCTGATAAATTCGAGGGCACCGGGATCGGCCTGGCAACCATCCAGCGGGTTATCCAGAGGCATGGAGGCAGGGCATGGGCAGAAGGAAAGGTGGATGAAGGCGCCACATTCTATTTCTCACTGCCTTTATCACACACACGCACACACAAGAATGACATGACTTAGCCGCTACCGACGGAGACCCGATATTCATCTCCATCCACCATCCCTTATCCCTCTTCCCGAAGCCCACGCTTCCCTTTGCATCTTACGTCCGGAAATTTTTTCTCCGGCTGTACTCTTCCTTCTTTCCGGGATTCCACTGTTTCACCGGCCGCAAATATCCAACGACTCTCGAATACACCTCGCATGTCCTGAAGTTCCGGAGCACGGGATCCTTCTCGAAACACGGCTGGCACTTTATGAAGTTCTCTCCGTCTATGTGCCAGTACCCTCCCCCATTCGTGTTTGCACCGTCCTCACATATGCTCACTTCTACGAGTGTCTCCTGCCCGCAATCGTGACATCTCGAAGAAAACGCCATCTCGGATTCTTTCAGATCGGCGGCCAATCTCTTCAGGTGATCAAAAGTCGACATCATGAAACCTCCTTGAAATCTCATTCGGAATGATTCCTAATTAAGAATATAGATAAACTATCTCCTATTTCCTGTCAAGCCATTCTTTTCGTGGTTCGAAGAAAGTTCGATGTCGAGATTGGGCTGAGGTTTACAGAAGCCTTAAGCCATGCTCCATCTGCAAAATCAGTGTGTGGATTTTAAATACGACTTGACGCTTCTAACACCTTCCACACTCCTTGCGTGAGCAATAGCCCTGGAGATTTCCTTTCCTGATTTAACGATGCCGAGCAATACGACATTGCACTGGACGACTTTGACGTCAATGTTCGTTGACCATATATCCTTGTCCGCAACGAGCTTGGCGTCAACTTTGCCCCTTATTTCGACGTTATTGGCCGTCCCGCATTTATCACCTTTCTTCTTCTGGAGGATGTATGTATGAACGGACCTCACGCCTTCGACACCTTTTGCTATGCTTATGGCCCTTTCTTTTTGCGGCTCCTTGTCATACTCGCCGACCAGGTACACGTTTCCATTGTAGCAGTAAGGCGATATATCAAGCGCCTTGACGTCATTGTCTTCAACGAATCTCGCCTGGATAGTAGTCGTTATCTTTGTATCCGCAGCGATAGTGCTTGCTTTCCTCTCCTCAACAGCTACCCCATAGATCGTCGAACACCCGGCAATATTGAGTAGAAGGAAGGAGTAGATGATCACGCTAAATTCTTTCATATGCCGTCTGCCCCCTTTCTCATCATTATGATTATTTTGTTCATTACCAAAAGGATAACGGGAAGGAATGTGACAGTCAACACACGAATCAAAAAGATTAGTGTTGCTTAATTGCCGTTTATAGAAAGGTCTGCGGCTTACAGGAATAAAGCAGAGCGTCTGCAGGATCGGATACTGATGACTCTTATGAGTAT
>DATJBN010000308.1:0-6684 GCA_035515335.1 Syntrophales bacterium
AGAGAAATATACGGATCTTCGAAAACCACATCGGCATCGATCTGATACTCGAATCCTCGGTCACCGGCAGAAAAGATGTTTCGAGAGAGAAATGTATCGGCGCCTACATCCTCGACACCGATCATGGTGAGATACACACCTTCAGGGCGAAATTTGTCATCCTCGCAACAGGCGGCTCCGGGAAGGTCTATCTCATTACAACGAATCCCGACATCGCGACGGGAGACGGACTCGCCATGGCCTACAGGGCGGGCGCCTTCATCGCGAATATGGAATTCATCCAGTTTCATCCCACCTGCCTCTACCACCCGGATGCAAAATCTTTTCTCATCAGCGAGGCGCTCCGCGGAGAGGGCGGCATCCTGAGATTGAAAGACGGCTCAACATTCATGGAAAAATATCATCCCATGAAGAGTCTCGCGCCAAGGGACATCGTCGCCAAGGCGATAGATACGGAATTGAAGAAATCGGGCGATGAGTACGTGCTCCTCGACATGACACACAAAGACCGTGATTTTGTAAAAGGCAGATTCCCAAATATCTACGAAAAGTGCCTTGAGTTCGGCATCGATATCACCGAACAACCGATCCCCGTCGCCCCCGCCGCGCACTATCAATGCGGCGGTGTGGCGGTTGACCGTTTCGGTGAAACCAACATCGAACGACTCTTTGCCTGCGGCGAGGTCGCGTGCACCGGGCTACACGGCGCAAACCGTCTTGCCTCAAACTCCTTGCTTGAGGCGGTGGTATTCGCCCATCGGTCGCTCACCCGGATTGCGGAGAGATTTTCGACTGCCGTGGATGAGCCTGTTGCGATCCCGCCCTGGGATCCGCGGGGAGCGACGGAGAGCGATGAATCGATAGTCGTGGCCCACAACTGGGATGAAGTTAGGCGGTCGATGGGAAATTACGTCGGCATCCTTCGCTCCAACAAGAGGCTGGAGCGGGCCCACCGCAGGATAGAGCTCATCATCCGGGAGATAGACGATTACTACAGAAATTTTATCGTCACGCGGGACCTGATCGAACTCCGTAATATTGCGATAGTCGCAAAATTGATAATCCAGTGCGCGAGGATAAGAAAAGAAAGCAGGGGCCTACACTACAATATAGACTATCCGGAGAGAGACGACCGGCACTGGATAAGGGATACGGTCATTTCAAAGGACCAGCTTACAGGTATGAAGATAGCGTGAATGTTCAAGCCGGATATCAGCCGAACACACGCTTGAAGATAAAATCAACGTTCTTGAGAAAATTCTCGACCCTGAAGACATCGTCGACGTCCTTCTTCTTTAGATAGGACATGACGCCCTTGTCTTCGAGGATGAGCTTCTTGAAATCCGTATGCTCGTTCCACGAGCGCATGGCATTCTTCTGGACCTCCGTGTAGGCCTCCTCCCTCGACATCCCCTTCTCAATCAGTTTCAGGAGTACCATCTGGGAAAAGATGACGCCCTTTGTCATCGTGAGATTTGCGAGCATCCTTTCCGGATAGACGACGAGGTTCCGTACGAGATCGGTGAATCTGTAGAGCATGAAATCGAGCAGGATTGTTGCATCCGGGGCAATGACCCTCTCCACAGACGAGTGGCTGATATCCCGCTCATGCCAGAGAGGGATGTCTTCCAGCGCGGCCACTGCGTATGACCTCATCAGACGGGCCAGCCCCGAAAGGTTCTCCGAAAGCACCGGATTCCGTTTGTGAGGCATGGCGGAGGAGCCCTTCTGTCCCGGCGCAAAGTACTCCTCTGCTTCTCTCACCTCCGTCCTCTGAAGCAATCTGATCTCCTGAGAGAACTTGTCAATGGACGATCCGATTATTGCGAGGGTCGCGAAGAATTCAGCATGCCGATCCCTTTGCACGATCTGAGACGATACCGGCGCCGGCTTGAGTTCCAGTTTCCGGCACACGTACTCCTCGACAGACGGGTCGACAAATGAAAACGTCCCTACGGCGCCCGATATCTTCCCGTAGCTGATCGTATCCCGCGCACGGGTGAGACGCGCGAGATTCCGCTCCATCTCCTGGTACCAGAGGGCCATCTTCAGGCCGAAGGTTATCGGCTCGGCGTGAATGCCGTGCGACCTTCCTATCATCAATGTCTTCTTGTACTTCTGCGCCTTGGCCTTGAGGACGCGCAAGAGCGCCTGAACATCGTCGATGAGAATCCCCGACGCCTGTCTCAAAATAACGGCAAGTGAGGTATCGAGGATGTCGGACGATGTCAGTCCCATATGAATGAATCTGCCGTCTTTACCTACCTTCTCTGTAACCGAGGTAAGAAAGGCAATCACATCATGCTTCGTCGTCTTTTCTATCTCTTCGATCCTCGCTGTGTCGAAGCCTGCCCGTTCCTTGATTTGCTTGAGAGACTTTGCAGGAATATCCCCCTTCTTCGCCATGGCCTCGCAGGCCAGAATCTCTATGTCGAGCCACGCCTGAAATCTATTCCCGGGGCTCCATATCGCACTCATCTCTTTTCTTGAGTATCTGGGGATCAATCTTCTCCTCCCGGACGTCTGGATTGTTTTTTCGGAGCAAGGGCAAGTTCTTTGGCAATATAGAACAATTCGTTCGAAAAAGAAATCAAAAAAGCTGTCCATGCATGGCCATATAACGTATAATGCGTCTCACATACTGCCGCCTCTTCACGCGTCTGCAAGGAGAATGAAAATGGATATCTCAAACTTCAGAAAACCGTCTTACGACATAGACAAGATATTTCTGGAGCGCTGGTCGCCGCGCAGCATGTCGGGCGAGGAGATCAGCCCCGAACTTCTCTTCAGCCTCTTCGAGGCTGCGCGCTGGGCCCCGTCATCGAATAACAACCAGCCGTGGCGCTTTCTTTACGCCCGGAGAAACACTGAATACTGGCCCGTCTTCTTCGATCTGCTTACCGAACAGAATAAGATCTGGGCGAAGAATGCCGCGGTGCTGATGGTCGTTGTCTCCAAAAAGACCTTTGACTACAATGAAAAGCCCGCTCGCACCCATTCCTACGACACGGGCGCCGCGTGGGAGAATTTCGCGCTTCAGGGCTCGCTGAAGTCACTCGTCGTTCACGGAATGCAGGGATTCGATTACGACAAGGCGAGAGGTGTTCTCGGCATCCCCGATGTCTTTCAGGTCGAGGCCATGATTGCAGTAGGGAGACCCGGTAACAGAGAGGACCTGCCCCCAAATCTACAGGAAAGAGAGACGCCCTCTCCCAGAAAGATGCTCTTCGAAATCGCAATAGAGGGACACTTTACCAAAAAGGATTGAACGCCTTAGTTTCCCGTTTTAAAAGCGGATTGTCATGCGACTCTTTCGCTCTATGTCATCCCGACGCGAAGCGAGGGATCTTAGATTTCTCCCTTCAGTCGAAATGACACTTATCAAAAAATTTATGGGCCAGAACATTAAACGCAATCGCAAAATAACGCCGAGGTAAAGACCATGTTTCTTGTAAAGAAAATCGTCTCCCCACTCTTTGCTCCAGTATCGATAGTCCTTGAGGTTTTCCTGTTGGGCCTTATCTTCCTCTTGTTTACAAAGAAACAGAAGACCGGAAAGGCAATCATAATAGTGGGCGTGATCGTCATCGCGCTTTTCGGCTACGGAGTATTTTCTGATACGCTGCTAGTCCACCTTGAACGGCAGTACACTCCGCTCTTCGTCGACAAAAATCAGAGCGGGCCTTCTTACGAAGCCCTTCGTTCCGTAAAATGGATAGTACTTCTCGGCGGCGGTAACGAACCGGACCCGAGGTTTCCCGTAACAAGTGAGATAACATGCGAATCCCTCGCCCGCCTCGCGGAATGCATTCGCATCCACAGATTGATCCCAGGAAGTAAGATAATTCTCTCCGGCGGCGCCACCTTTCAACCTCCGCCTGAAGCTGAAACCTTTGCAAGAGTCGCGAAAATATTCCAGGTCGATCCGCGAGAGATTGTATTGGAGATTAAGTCCCGTGATACCGAGGAAGAGGCAGAGTTTATCCGGCCCATCGTCGGCAAGGATCGTTTTATACTCGTGACATCCGCATATCACATGCCCCGGTCCATGGCCATTTTCCGAAAAGCCGGGCTCCATCCCATCCCCGGGCCGGCCGACTTCCTCGTTAAAGAGAGCCAAGGACTGCACCCCATAGATTTTTATCCCTCTGCGGAGGGCTTCATGAAAGCCGAGTACGCGATGCATGAATATCTCGGCCTTTTATGGCTCAAGTTGAGGGGCGCAATATGATCTCTCCCCTTAAAAAACGAGTCTTGAATTTATAATTCTTAAATGTTAGAACCCTCCAATCACTAAGACTACCCTTGCAGGCAGTCCTGCGGGGAAGGAGACACAATTATGAAGTACACTCTGAAGTTATCAATATGTCTTCTGCTTTTGTTCGCGGCATACGGCTCAAATGCGGCAACAGTCCAAAAGACGGTGGCCGTACTGCCCTTTGCCGTGCACAGCGCAGAGAACATCGATTATGTTAAGCATGGCATATGGGATATGCTGGCTTCGCGTATCGCCGTCCCGGATAAGATAGAAGTCGTCAGCAAGGACACCGTCATGCAGGCGCTCAAAGCAAAGGAAGGCAAAGACCTCTCCAGCGCCGATGTTTACGGCCTCGGCAAAAAGATGAATGTTGATTTTGTCGTGCACGGAAGCATCACCAAGATCGGCAACAGCATAAGCATAGACGGGAAGCTCGTGGACATAGCGGCAAACAAGTCCACCGTGAGCCTCTTCACTCAGAGTCAGGGCATGGATGAGGTGATACTCAAGATCAATGATTTTGCCAAGAATATAGACAACAAAATCCTGGGTATCGTGCCTTCGACATTTGCATCGACTCCTTCGCCCGCAGGGTCACCGACTGCAACGCAGCAGCAAGTAACCAAGGAATCCCACGAATCCGAGATCGTCGGCGGGCTCAGGAAGAGCAAGAGGGGTACCTATACCGCAGTCATTAACCCTGACTTCATAACATCACCCAGACCAGTCGATAGAAAAGGTTTCTGGATGAGTCCAAAGTTCTCTACGGAGTTCAGAGGAATGGATATCGGTGATGTCACAGGCGACGGCCAGAACAAGGTTGTCATTATCGATATACACAATGTCATGATTTACCTGAAGAGGGACAAAGATTTCACCCTCGTTAACAAGATACCCGGAAAGTCCTCCGACAACTATATAGCTGTCGATGTTGCCGATATCAACGGGAGCGGGGTCAAACAGATATTCGTCACCAGCATGACGCACAAAGTCGTCGAATCCTTTGTACTCGAATACAGGGACGGGAAATTCGTCAAGATTGCAGACAAGCTGCCCTGGTTCATGAGGGTCATTGAAAGACAGTCCGGGCCGGTCCTCATCGGGCAGACGAAAGGCATGGACAAGCCCCTCGGCAATCCCATCTATGAGCTAAGATGGCAAGACGGAAAGTACAGGCAGGGGAAGCGGATGCCTATCCCCCAGGGTTTGTCCGTCTATGGCCTCGCTATGGATGATCTGGGAACGGGCGGTGAGAAGGTAATAGCCATCGACAATTACGACTATCTCAACCTATACCTGCCGACTGAAAAGTCGATCGAGGCGCTCAAGGCGCTCGGAAGCGTCCCCGAACGCCTCTGGAGGAGCGACGATTACTTCGGCGGAAGCAACACCGTCATTGTGGATGACGATGCTCCTCCGGAGAATGAAAACAAATTTACCTTCATCAATTCCCGTATCCTGACACAGGAAATCGGCAAAGAACACAAGAAGGAGCTTGTCATCGTGAGGAACATGTCTTCCGTAGGCAGGGTGCTCAAGAATGTGAAGGTCTTCACGTCGAGCGAGGTATGTGATCTCGAGTGGGACGGTATCGGCCTCGTTGAAAACTGGAAGACGCGAAAGATCAGCGGGTACGTGGCTGACTATCAGTTGAAGGACATTGACAACGACGGACAGAAGGAGATCGTTCTTGCCCTTGTTCTGTCCACCGGCGGATCGCTTGCGGAACAGAGCGTTATTGTCGCATATAGGATGACCGCGCCGCAGCCGCAGGAACAGCAGCCCAACCAATAACGGGACTGACGATACTCGGTTGTTCTTTTATATTAATTCTATGTGGCGGTGTAGCTCAGACGGTTAGAGCATACGGCTCATATCCGTAGTGTCCGGGGTTCGATTCCCTGCACCGCCACCATAATTACAAGCACTTAGAAACTTCTCTAAGTGCTTTTTCTCACGTGCCATGCCACGTGTCCATAAATTATGTCAAGAACGTTCCCTGCCTTTTTCGCGTTTTGTACGTGGCATGACTACAAAGAAATTTATCCGAAGAATAACAGAAAAGCCTGATTTCTTTTTTTCGCTGTGTTTCACTCTACTACTCGTCTTTGGTCTATGCGCATCTGCATATTCGGTTTTCGATCCCGCGTTCAATGCTATTAATATCCTATCTGGCTATGCCACTTTCGCAATAGCCCTCCTCACAACCGCATATCTCATTACTACACGACCTAGATTATTTCATAACATTCCTCATAATCCTCAAGAAGCCATCATATTCTTCAACCACAATTCACCCATCGAACAATTGTTTTATTACGTACCTCCGGTTTAAACATCATTCTGGGAATATTCGCAGAAATCTAACTTCAAATGTGTTACATACTTTTACAATACTGAAGGACTGCCGATAAAACATGATCCAA
>DATJBN010000309.1:0-5001 GCA_035515335.1 Syntrophales bacterium
GCACCTTCGAAGAGGATTCTCTTCCCTTTCTTCAATTGCCCGGCAATCACCATCGATGTATCCGCAATATACGGCCGGAGACGCTCCGCATATCCTTTGTATTCGTTGTATATCGCCTTAGCATCGAGCGGGTCTTCATTGAAAAGTTTCGTGAGGTAGAAATTCTTCTCCTCGACGTTCTTGGCAATTTTTTCCCTGAACACCTGATCGTCGAGAAGATCGCACATCCGAATCCCCACGCGCGCGATCTTGTCTTCGTAGGCCGGCCCGATTCCCCTCCCCGTGGTCCCGATCTTTTTGCCCAGGCCGTGAGACTCGCGCGCCACGTCGAGCTTCCAGTGGTAGGGCATGATTACGTGGGCCCTCTCACTCACGTAGAGTTTGGTGTTGGCCGGCAGGAGCCCGCGGTTCTTTAGGCCGTCGATCTCTTCGAGAAGGACCTTGGGGTTCACGACGACGCCGTTCCCTATGACGCAGATCTTGTTGTTATGGAGGATGCCGGAGGGAATCAGATGAAGGATCGTCTGCTCGCCCTTTACCACGAGGGTGTGGCCTGCGTTGTTCCCTCCTTGAAAACGGGCAATGACGTCGGCGCTCTTCGCATAAAGGTCGACGACCTTGCCCTTACCTTCGTCACCCCACTGTGTTCCGATCACAGCGACATTTGCCATTTGCGGCTCCCCTCTATCTACATCTCCAGTTGCGTTACGGAGACAATGTTTGGCAGATTGCGGAGTTTGTCGAGAATATCCTGATGCACCATGGAGTCCGTCGTAAGGACCACAAGGGCCTCCTTGTCGACCTGTTCACGGCTCAGGTGGAGTCTCGCGATGTTGACCTTGTTGCTTCCGAGAGTCGTGCCAAGATTGCCGATGACGCCCGGTTTGTCATAGTTGGATACTACAAGCATGTGGCCCTCGGGGATCACCTCGACGGTGAATTTATTCACCCTGACGATCCTGAGTTCCTTCTTTCCGAAAATTGCACCCGCCGTATAACCCGTCTCCTGGGCTGTCTTCACGGTAAGCGCGATCATACTCGTATAATCCTTTGAAGAGCTGCTCTTCGACTCGACGACGCGGATGCCGCGCTCCTTGGCGATGAGCGGTGCGTTTATGTAATTCACGTTCTCTTCGAGGATCGGCGTGAGCAGTCCCTTGAGGAGCGAGATGGTGATCGGTGCAACGTTGTAGTTCAGGATGTCGCCGCTGTACTCTATTGTGACCTCGTTGATGCCCCCCTTCACCAACTGCGCCTCGAATGTTCCCATCTTCTCTGCGAGCGTAAGATACGGCTGGATGACGGTCAGGAGCTCGGCGCTCACGGACGGGAAGTTGACTGCGTTCTTGATCTCTCCCTTCGTGAGAAAATTAACGATCTGCTCGGCGATGGCGATTGCCACGTTGACCTGCGCCTCGTCGGTCGATGCGCCGAGATGCGGCGTGCAGATTACGTTGGGAAGGGCGAGAAGCTCCTTGTTCTTCGTCGGCTCCTCTTCAAAGACGTCCAGAGCAGCGCCTGCCACCTGTCCCGAAACCAGCGCGTCGTAGAGGTCCTTCTCGCTGATAATGCCGCCGCGCGCGCAGTTAAGCATGAAGACGCCCTTCCTCATCTTGGCAAAGGCCTTGGCATTTATGATGCCCCTCGTCTCCTTCGTCATCGGCGTGTGGACGGAGATGAAGTGGGACTTTTGCAGGAGTTCATCGAGAGTGACGAGGGTGATGCCCAGCTTCTCAGCGGCCTCCGGCGAGATGAACGGGTCGTAGGCGATCACATTCATCTTGAGACCCATGGCGCGGTCCGCGACGATCGTGCCGACCCTGCCGATCCCGATGATGCCCAGAGTCTTGTTGTAAAGCTCGGTGCCCATAAACTTATTCTTTTCCCACTTTCCCTGCTTCATGGAGGCAGTTGCCTGCGGTATCTTTCTCGCGAGCGCGAACATCATGGCGATCGTGTGTTCGCCGGTGGTGATCGTGTTCCCGCCGGGGGTGTTCATGCAGACGATGCCCCTCTTGCTTGCAGCGGGTAAATCGACGTTGTCGAGACCTATTCCCGCCCTCCCGATGACGGCGAGTTTCTCCGCATGGTCGATGATATCCTTCGTGACCTTCGTGGCGCTTCTGATCGCCAGTCCGTCGTAGTCCTTGATGACGCCTTTGAGCTCGTCCGGTGTGAGGTTTGTCATCACATCCACCTCGATACCGGGTGCGTTTTTCAGTATTTCGATACCCTCGACTGCCAGGGTATCGCTGATCAGAACCTTCTTCATGACTGTTATCCTCCTGAATCCGATTTAATTGAGATATTTGATGATCCTGCTGAGATCACAAATCCTTCACTTTTTGGTTGTACACTTTTTCCATTTCGAGAAGCGCGTCCTTTATATCCTCGGGCTCGATAGTCGGACCGCACCAGAAGCGGAACCCCGGGGGCGCGTCCCTGTAGGAATTTATATCGTGTGCGATATTCTTCTTCGAGAGCTCGCTCGCAATGCTCTTCAGAAATTTCGCCCGGTCGTCCTTGGAGAGCTTCTTCACCTTTTCACCCGTAACCGACAGGCAGACGGATGTGTTGGAGCGGATTCCCTTATCGGCCGCGAGAAATTCCACCCAGTCGTTCTTTGCGACCCAATCCTCCACGGCCTTGAGATTCTTCTCGCTTCTTGCGATGAGACCGGCGAGCCCGAATCCCTTTGCCCACTTGAGTGCGTCGAGGTAGTCCTCAACACAGAGCATGGATGGCGTATTGATGGTATCGCCGTCGAAGATCGCCTTATCGACCTTGCCGGCCTTCTTCATCCGGAAGACCTTCGGAAGAGGCCAGGGCGGATCGTAGCTCTCGATGCGCTCAACCGCCCTGGGGCTGAGCACGAGCATTCCGTGGGCCGCTTCGCCTCCGAGGCATTTCTGCCACGAATACGTGAGCACGTCCACCTTCGTCCAGTCGACGTTCATCGCAAAGACGGCGCTCGTCGCATCGCAGAGGGAGAGGCCTTTCCGATCCTTCGGTATCCAGTCCCAGTTGGGGATCTTAACGCCGCTTGTCGTTCCGTTGGCGACGAATACGACATCGCTTGACCAGTCGACTGATCTGAGGTCCGGCAGCTTCCCGTATTCGGCTCTTACGACCTTGGGGTTCAGCTTCAACTGTTTGGTGATGTCAGTCGCCCATCCTTCCGAGAAGCTCTCCCAGACCAGAACGGTGACAGGCAGGGGACCAAGGAGTATCCACATTGCCGCTTCGAATGCGCCCGTATCGGAGGCGGGCATGATGCCCACGAGGTAATCTTTCGGAATTCCGAGAAGTTCTTTGCTCTCCGCTATCGCTTTCGCAAGCTTTTCCTTTCCCAGGGATGATCTATGTGATCTTCCGACAGCGGCGTCTTTCAGGGAATCGAGATTCCAGTTTGGTCTTTTACTGCAGGGGCCTGAACTAAAGTTTGGGTTGTGCATGTTTCTCATCTCCAGTTGTTTTTTGACAGACAAAGAAATATATCAGCATTGAAGCGATTACTCAAGATTTTTTGAACCGGTTTCATATTGACTGCCGGCATAAAAAAACATATGTTCATACTGCGCTGGAACTCCCGGAAAGGCTTCTAAAATTGAAAAAAACCAAGACGGCATTCTTCTGTCAAACCTGCGGCTATCAGTCGCCGAAATGGCTGGGAAAATGTCCCTCCTGCAACGAATGGAACAGGTTTGCTGAAGAGGAAGTGCGTGCGCCTTCTCCCGACGGGCCCGCAGGCGTCAGGTTCAACGAGGCGCCTCTCCCCATCGATGAGATAGTCGCCAACGAAAAAGAGAGAGTCACGACGGGTATTGCCGAGATGGACCGGGTCCTGGGCGGCGGCATCGTGAACGGCTCCGTCACCCTTGTGGGCGGTGACCCGGGGATCGGAAAGTCTACGCTCCTTCTTCAGGTCGTGCAGAATCTCGCGGAAAAGGATCTGAAGATACTCTATGTATCCGGCGAGGAATCGGCAAAGCAGGTGAAGCTCCGGGGGAAGAGAATCGGCGCTTCATCGAAAAATCTCTATGTCCTGGTCGAGATCGACCTCGACAACATCGTAAAGCACATCAAAGAAATATCGCCGAAAGCGGTGGTCGTTGATTCCATCCAGACGATCTATTCCCCTCTCCTCAGCTCGGCGCCGGGAAGCGTAGGCCAGGTACGGGAATCATCGGCGCGACTCATTCTTCTTGCCAAGCAGACAGGAATCCCCGTCTTTCTCGTGGGTCATGTGACGAAGGACGGCTCCATTGCCGGCCCCAAGGTGCTCGAGCACATGGTGGACACAGTTCTTTATTTTGAAGGGGATTCGAGCCACGCCTATCGCATCATCCGCGCGATGAAGAATAGATTCGGCCCGACCAACGAGATCGGCGTCTTTGAGATGAGGAGCAGCGGCCTCAATGAAGTTGCAAACCCTTCCGAATTCTTCATCACCGAGAGGCCGGAAGGCGCCGCGGGCTCCGTTGTAGTCCCGAGCATCGAAGGTACGAGGCCGATCCTTATAGAGATACAGTCCCTCGTCAACCCCACGAGCTTTGGCATGCCGCGGAGGACGACGATCGGCGTCGACCACAACCGTGTGGCACTCCTTGCCGCGGTGATGGACAAGATGTGCGGCTTCCATCTCGGTGCGAACGATATCTTCATCAATGTCGCAGGCGGCATGAAGGTGGACGAGCCTGCTGTTGACCTCGGCATTGTCGCATCAATGGCATCGAGCTTTCTCGACAAGCCCATCGATAAAGGCACCGTGGTCTTCGGCGAAGTTGGGCTTGCCGGCGAAGTGAGGGGCATCTCGCAGATGGATGTGAGGATCAAGGAGGCCGCCCGCATGGGTTTCAAACGCTGCATCGTTCCGCAGACCTCCTCCCGCGATGCGGTTGCCGAAAAAAAGATGGACTGCATCAGGGTCAACGGTTTAAAGAAACTCCTCGACTGTCTTTTTTAAGATTATGGCCAAAAAGAAAATTCTCATCGTGGACG
>DATJBN010000310.1:0-5789 GCA_035515335.1 Syntrophales bacterium
CAAAAGGAACCGGAGGTCAGTCTTTCCGGGATCTCCGTTACGCTCAACACTCTTCGTCTCAGGAAAACCGGGGAGAATCAAGACTTTGTTAAAGTTCCACATTTCTCGATCAAAGAAACGGATGTAGACCTCACAAAAAGAGAGCTCGGGATTGGCAACCTCTCCACGGAGAAAGGCGAGATTCTCGTCAAACGGGCAAGCAACGGCGATTTGAATCTCCTCACGCTTACCCCTCCTGCCACCCCGCCTGCATCAGCCCCTAAAGAGCTACCCAGAAAACTAAAGGCCGGCGAGAAGCCCGCTGCGCCTGAGAAACCCTGGCTTGTCTCCTTGAAACAGATGTTAATGGATAAATATACGATCCGGGTGGAGGATCAGACGACAACAACGCCGGTCACGTTGGTTGCCCAGAACCTGAGCATAAAAGGGGAGAACATTTCAACCGCTAAGAATAGCAAAGGACGGCTTGGCCTCTCCCTCCTCCTGAACGGGAAAGGAACCGTCTCCACCACAGGGACCATCGCTATGGAACCCCTCTCCGCAGACGTAAAGTTAGGGCTGAAGGGTATTGAAATCGCTCCCTTCCAACCCTATTTCACGGATAAGGTAAAGCTGACCGTGACCGGGGGCGCCATTTCCACGAATGGCAATGTTTCTCTCACATCCACTAAAGAGAAGGGGATAAAGGCCACCTATAAGGGAGAGGCTTCCGTAGCCAATTTTTCCTCAATCGATAAGCTGAACGGAACGGATCTCCTGAAACTCGAATCCCTGTCGTTAAACGACCTCAATGTGGCGTATACACCCCTTTCTGTTGTCATCAAAGGGGTCTCCCTGACTAACTTCTACGCTCTCGTGCTGGTCAGTCCTGATGGAAAAATCAATCTCCAGGATGTGCTGGCGGCCGGGAAGCCAAAAGCAGAGACGACACCGGGCAGTACAACAGGGAAGACACCGGGCCCTGCCCGTCAGCAGACAGCAGCAGCCCCTCCGCAAGAAAAAGAGCCTTCGAAAAATATCAGGATCGATCAGGTCACCCTCCAGGGAGGAAGGATAGACTTTGTAGACAAATCGGTCAAACCGGAATTTTCCACACGTCTCTCGGAGATCGGGGGAAGAGTATCAGGGCTTTCTGCTGACCATAATACAACAGCGGATGTTGAGCTTCGTGGCAAACTCAATGAATATGCCCCTCTTGAGATCACGGGCAAGATCAATCCCCTGAGTGATGAACTCTTTGCAGATATAAAGGCCCGTATCAAGGACATGGACCTGAGCCCTGCGAGCCCTTACTCCGGAAAATATGCCGGCTATGCCATCGAGAAAGGCAAGCTCTCCCTCGATGTCAAATATTCAATCTCTAAAGGCAAACTCGATTCTCAAAACAACATCGTCATCGATCAGTTCACGTTCGGTGATACAGTTGACAGCCCTCAGGCAACCCATTTGCCTGTCAAATTGGCCGTCGCTCTCCTGAAAGACAGGAAGGGTGAGATCAACCTGGATCTCCCGGTCACAGGCAGCCTCGATGACCCGAAATTCTCCGTGTGGCAGATTATTGTGCACATCATCGTGAACCTGATCGCTAAAGCGGCCACCTCGCCTTTCGCGCTCCTCGGGGCTGTGTTCGGAGGCGGTGGGGAAGAACTGAGTTATATAGAGTTCGACTATGGAAGCACGGTCATTACGGAGCCTAACATGAAGAAGATTGATACGGTCGCGAAGGCTCTGGGGGACCGCCCCGCCCTCAAATTGGATATCGAAGGGTATGCGGACACGGAAAACGACAGAGAAGGATTAAAGCAGCTTCTGTTCAATAGAAAAATAAAGGCGCAGAAACTGAATGAAATGGTGAAGAAAGGACAACCTGCCGTCCCGGTGGATGAGGTGAAGATTGAGCGTCCTGAATATGACAAATATTTGAAAATGGCTTACAAAGCAGAGAAATTCCCCAAGCCGAAAAATTTTATCGGGATGGCAAAAGATATTCCCGTTCCCGAAATGGAAAAGCTTATGCTGACCCATACCGAGGTCACGGAGGGAGACTTAAGAGCCCTCGCCTCTCAGAGGGCCATGAAAGTGGAAGATGTTATCCTGAAATCGGGGAAGGTAGAACCTGAAAGAGTATTCATCCTTGAGCCGAAATCCCTTGCTCCGGAAAAGAAAGAAAAGGCCAAGGCAAGCCGTGTCGACTTCAAGCTGAAGTAGTGATGCCAATGCGTTCAAATGCCAGGGGAGAGCTGTTATGATCGCACGCATCACCCATTTCTTTGAGACAGGGATTTGGGAAATACGACTGAAAGATCTGCCATCGATCAAAGCATTTTTCGTTAGAGCCCTGCGCATTCTTCTTCTGGCTACTCGAAGATTCATCAAAGATGATTGTCAGAAGACCGCTTCCGTTTTGACTTACTATTCTCTGCTCAACGTTGTACCGGTTCTGGCGGTGGCCTTTGCGATCGCCAAAGGCTTCGGCCTTAGAAAACTGATCGAAAAACAGATTGTGCAAATCGCCGATAAGGCAAATTTGCAGGCGGATGTTACCAATCAGATCCTTACATTTTCCCATAATCTCCTTGACCAGGCAAAGGGCGGACTGATCGCCGGGGTCGGCATCATTTTGCTCTTATGGACGGTCATATCGATCCTGGGAAAGATTGAAGCATCTCTTAACGATATCTGGGAAGTAAGAACCTCAAGGGCACTGATAAGAAAATTTAGCGATTATATGGCCATGATGCTCTTAGGTCCTGTCCTTCTTGTTGTCTCCGGTAGCGCGACCGTCCTTGTGGCAAGTCGAGTGACGGTGATTCTTACAAAGATATCATTTCCGGGACTCTTCAGTGATGCCATCCTGGCCCTGCTGAATTTGTTGCCTTATGTATCCATCTGGCTCCTCCTGACCTTGCTCTACCTGATTATGCCAAACACCAGAATTCCACTCAGGTCGGCTGTTCTGGGCGGCATCGCTGCAGGAACGATTATGCAGATTGTCCAGTGGGCATATATTAAATTCCAGATAGGAGTGGCGAGTTACGGAGCCATTTATGGAAGTTTTGCAGCACTGCCTTTATTCCTTGCATGGCTTCAAATGAGCTGGATGATCGTGCTTTTTGGAGCAGAGATCGGTCATGCCAATGAGCATTATGAAACCTATGGTTTTCATCCTGATTACTCCCGGATAAGTGTCTCAGCGAAAAAACTTCTCATACTCAGGATTTTTCATCTTCTGACAAAGAGATTCTCCCTGGGTGAGAAACCACTGAGCGTGCGGCAGATTGCCCACGCCGCGGAAATTCCCGTGCGTCTCGTAGAAAGCCTTCTCCGGGAACTAAGCGAGGTAGGGCTTGTTGTTGAAACAGCTAAAGGATTCACGAGTGAGGTTGCGTTTCAACCAGGAAGGACAATTGAAGAGATTACGCTCAAATTCGTCCTGGACGAGTACGAGAAATACGGAGTCACAAAGATCCCCGATTATCAATCTGATGATGTAGACAAAATTGCCGAGCACCTGAAACAGATTTCGGAGACCATCGAGAAATCACCCGGAAATGTCCGCCTAAAAGAGATATGAGTGGCGTGATTCGCCGGCAAATGAGTCACCCCCATCCATTACTTGCCGAACACCTTCTTCAAAAGGTCCGTTGTCTGCGCCATGGGGTTTGTCCTGATCTTCTGCTCCTCTTGCCCCACCATGTAGAAGAGGCCGTCCAGGGCCTTCGTGGTTACATAATGATTAAGATCGACTGATTCGGGCTTTGCGAAGGGAACAGACGGGACCTTGTCCATCATGGCGTTATAGGCGTGGGTGACGCCGACCTGGTTCATGCTATCGGTTACGCTGGGCTTGAACTCATCGTAGAGCTTCGAGGAGGTTTTCGATTTGAAATACTCGGTTGCCGCCGTATTGCCGCCTGACAGGATCTTGCGGGCATCTTCTATGCTCATCCCTTTGATGGCATCGGCAAAGTAAGAAGCCGCTTTCGGGGCCGCTTTCTCCGCGGCACGGTTCATGCTCAGAATGAAATCGTCCACCTGTTTCTGGTAACCCACCTTTCCAACCAGATCGGCCGCCTTCTGAATGTTGTCGGGCAGCAGGATCTTGATGGCTTGGTTGCCGAAGTAACCGTTGAGCTTCGAAACGAGGCTGACGGCGTTCTTGGTCCCGACAGAGAGGGCATCCTTCAGACCGGAAGCAATGGTGCTGTCATCGAGGCCCGCACCTTTTGCCTGGCCTGCGGGCGAGCTGCCGGACCCGGGTAGCTGGGGCAAACCCTTTTTCAGGGCGTCGTCAAGGAAATCGGCTGAGTAGAGCAGTGTCGATGAAATCGCGAGAAAGTAAAGGACGGTAACTAAGATACGCAGTAGCGTTTTCATGGCGCCTCCTTTTCTGGTAGGGCAGGTCCAGAGTGACTGCATTGACGCACGGCTGAGACACTCATCTATAATCCTAGCCACGGTGCAAGGCAAAATCAAGTATGCAGTGGACAGATCTTCGTTTCCGGGCTGCACCCAGCCCGCATTACCGGCGGCTCTATCGTGACGGGTCTTATGCTGGGCCACCCTTCCTATCCGTTATGGCCTTCATAAGCTCAATCGGTAAGGGGAAGATGATCGTCGAAGTTTGCTCCTGAGCGATCGCTATCAAGGTCTGCAGATAACGCAGCTGGAGGGCCATGGGATTCCTGGATAGAACGTCGGATGCGTCAGCCAGACGGGTGGACGCCTGGAATTCACCCTCGGCACTGATGACCTTTGCCCTCCGTTCCCGTTCTGCCTCTGCCTGCCGTGCGATGGCGCGCTGCATCTCCTGCGGTAGGTCGACATTCTTCACTTCAACATTTGACACCTTGATGCCCCACGGCTCGGTATGGGTATCGATTATCTCCTGCAGCCTCGCGTTCTGCTTCTCTCTTTGGGAGAGTAAATCGTCCAGTTCCGCCTGGCCTAAGACGCTGCGCAACGTCGTCTGCGAGAGCTGGCTTGTCGCGTATAAATAATTCTCCACGTCAATGATAGCCTTCATCGGATCGATAACCCTGAAGTAGACAACGGCATTCACCTTTATCGTTACGTTATCCCTCGTTATGACGTCCTGTGGCGGCACATCAAGCACGACGGTCCTCAAGCTGACCCGCACCATCTTGTCCACAATGGGTATCAGAATAATCAGTCCCGGACCCTTCGGCCGTTCAAGCACCCTTCCGAGCCTGAATATGACGCCCCGCTCGTATTCCTTCAATATCTTGATGGCGTTGTACAGAAAAAAAATGATGAGTACAATCAGAAATATTGCGTAAATCGGTAGACCTACCATACCGCACCCCTTTCTTTTTCGACCTTTACGGTCATACCCCTCACTACGATCACGATGACCTTCTCGTCTGCCGCTATCGGCTCGTCAACCTCGGCGTTCCACAGCCCGCCGTGCCCGTAATCCCTTCCCTTTTCCTTGATATCCGTTTTCGCCGCACCTACCAGTCCTCTTGAGGCCCTCTATCCCCGTTTCACCTTGAGAGACCTGAGCTTTGATACTACATGATACCACACCAAGGAAGACTAGCATAGTCATTACAACAATGGCCGGAATCGTTGTCTGCCCATTGTTCAAAATCGGCCCGTGGGTACAAATTCGCGTATGGCAGGTGAAAGAAGTATCTGTCACGCCTCAATAAGTGTTACCCACTGCTCTCCGCATAAGCAGCAAGGCCCTTAGAAGATATACCAAGGGGAACGGTCGAGCCAGTTCGGGCGATCTGCGGGGAATTGGAAAAGGAAGGATATCAGCA